>DAOVEW010000261.1 GCA_030668755.1 Bacillota bacterium
CGGCGCGTATGAGCATCGCCTGCGGCTTCTCCTCGGCAGCCAAACGGCAGGCGTCGCGCTCGATCTTGAGGGCTATGGTAGTGCGCCTGCGGACGCGGCCGAGGCCGGCGCAGTGGGGGCAAGTCTCCATGAGGATGCCGATGAGGCTCTCGCCGCGGCGCTTGCGAGTCATCTCGACGAGGCCGAGAGGACTGAGGTGGAGTATCTTGGTCTTCTGGCGGTCACGTTTGAGGGCCTGCTCAAAGGCCTTCATGACGCGCTGGCGGTGGCGAACCCGGTCCATGTCGATGAAGTCGATAACGATAATGCCGCCGACGTCGCGCAGGCGGAGCTGTCGGGCGATTTCATCGGCGGCCTCGAGGTTGGTGCGGAGGATGGTGTCGGCGAGGCCGGTGGACCCGGTGAAGCGACCGGTGTTGACGTCTATGGCGGTGAAGGCCTCGGCCTGGTCTATGCTGATGTAGCCGCCGACTGAGAGCCAGACCTTGCGGCGAAGGAGGCGGTCTATCTCTCCCTCGATGCCGTGCTCGTGGAAGATGGGCAGGCGGCCGCGGTAGCGCTTCATCCGCCTTCGGAGGCGGGGAGCGAATCGCTTGACGAGATCGGCGGCGTTGTCGTAGACGCTCTTCTCGTCTATGACGAGAGAGGATACGTCGTCGGTGAAGACGTCGCGGATGACCTGGTAGACGAGAGTGAGGTCCTGGTGGAGCAGGGCCGGGGCCTTGGCCTGGGCGGCCTTCTTCATGATGCGGTCGCGCAGGTCCTGGAGCACCTTGAGATCGGCCTGGAGGTTGCGCATGCCGTGGCCCTCGGCCTCGGTGCGGATAATGAGTCCAGCGTCGTCGGGGCGAATGCGCTCGCCGATCTTGCGGAGCCGCTCCCGCTCCTTCCGGTCCTCGATCTTGCGGGAGACTCCGACCTGAAAGCCGTGAGAGACGAGCAGGACGAGGTAGCGGCCGGGAATGGCGAGGCGCGTGGCTGCGCGGGCGCCCTTGCCGCCCACGGGCGCGCGGATTATCTGGACGACGACCTCCTGGTTTTCCTTCAGCCGCTGGGAGATGGAGGCGGAGCGGGGCGCTCGGGAAACGCGGACGCCGTCGCGGCTGACGAGCCCGACATCGTCGGCGGAGAGGAAGACATTCCGGTCGAGCCCAACGTCGGCGAACGCGGCGTCCATGCCGGGAAGGACGCTCATGACGCGCGCCTTGTAGATGCTGCCGACGATGCGGTGCTCTCGTTCGACGAGGAGCTCGGCGAGCTGTCCGTCTTCGACCATGGCGACGCGAGATTGAAGATCTCCGGCGTTTACGATGATCTCTCTCTTCATATGAATCAGCCTCTCTCTTTGTGGCTGCGGGTTCGAGACCAGCGGTGCCAGACGCCGCGAGAGTGCGGCGTGGGGGTCTCGGCGCCGGCGTAGAGTCCGGTACGGTGGTAGTGAACGACGCGGCGGTCTCCTTCGAGGCCGAGCAAGGCGATGATCTCCTGCGGCCGCGCGCCTCCGTGGCTGCCCGTCCGCAGCCGCATCTGGAGCTCTACCTCTTCCCGCTCCGAGCGCGCGAGGGAGAGGCTGATGATGTGGGGGCGCAGGTTCACGACGCGCTCGGGGCGCCGCCCGCCGCGGTGGACAGTCACCTCCGCTCGATCGAGCAGTTGCCGCGCTCGCCGCTGGATGTCTTCGGCTTCCACGTCGCCGGTTACGCGAACGCGGTACTCGGCCACGTCGATCTCGCCGAAGGTCTCCTTCTTCTTATAGGTTGGGAGAGTCCATGCCTCGGTCAGCTCGATGCCGCGAGGCAGTTTCTCGTTGACCCTTTCCCTGAACTCGCTGGGATTCACGGGCTGTGCGAGGTGCACGGTCAGCAACTCGGCATCGCCGGTGGCGCCCAGCGGCAGCGGAGGCCCGTAGCTGATCTTGGGGTGGGGGTTGTGGCCCTGCGTGAGAGCGAGGGGCATATCGGCGCGGCGGAGGGCGCGCTCCAGCGTGCGCTTGAGGTCGAGGTGGGAGATCCACTTCACTTGTTCTCCCTTGCGGTATCGGCAGACGAGCTGGGCCACGTCACGCCTCCTGCTGTGTGAAGGCGCGCTCGGCCTCTCGCCGAAGCGCCGATTTCTCGATGCCGCAGGAGATGTGGTCCCAGGGAAGCGCCTCTGTGAAGTCAAGCGCGGCGTTCGCGTAGTGGCAGAGGTCGAGGTCCACCTGTGCGAAGGCGCGCCGCCACCGCTCGAAGTCGAAGTGCTCGCCCCAAGAGTCGAACTTGGCGCCCATACTCCAGGCGGCCTCGATGGCGCGGCCGACGCGGCGGTCGCCGCGCGAGACGGCGGCCTCGAGAGCGCTCACGCCCGAATCGGTCCAGGAGAGCTTGATGGCGCGCCCGCGGATCTCCTGATGGAGGAGATGGAGCTTGTGTTCGAGGGCCTCGGTTGATGCCTGTGGCGTCCACTGGAACGGTGTGTGGGGCTTCGGGACGAAGGAGGCGATGCTGACCGATAGCTGGAGCCGGCCGCGGCGGGGGCCGAGCGATCCGCGGCCGAAGGCGACGAGGCGGCGGACGAGGTCGGCAATGGCGGGGACGTCGTCATGGGTCTGGGTGGGCAGGCCGATCATGAAGTAGAGCTTGAGACGGGTCCAGCCGGCGGAGAAGGCGGCCTCTGCGGCGGCGAAGAGGTCATCTTCGCGAAGCTGCTTATGGATGACCTCGCGAAGGCGCTGCGTGCCGGCCTCGGGGGCGAAGGTGAGCCCTGTTTTGCGGACCTGTTGGATCTTGTCGGCGAGGGACACCGAGAAGGCGTCGGCGCGCAGGGAGGGCATGGCGACCCCGATGCCGCGGTGGGCGAAGCGGGCGACGAGGCTGGCGACGAGGTCGTCAATATGGCTGTAGTCAACGCTGGTGAAGGCGAGCAGGGAGATCTCGTCATAGCCGGTGGCGGCGACGGCCTCCTCGGCCTGACGGAGGAGAGTGTCGAGGGTCCGCTCGCGCCGCGGGCGGTAGGTGGCGCCGGCCTGGCAGAAGCGGCAGCCGCGAGTGCATCCCCGCATGATTTCGAGCGTAACCCGGGAGTGGACCGCGTCGAGGAACGGGACGATCTGATTGGTCGGGAAGGGCGCCGCGTCGAGGTCCGAGACGGATCGGCGCTTGATAGGAGTGGGAGCGCCGCTGCGGGGAGCGACGCCGCCGCGCGGGCCGGGGCCCTCGAAGCGGGCCTCGTAGTGCGAGGGGACATAGAGGCCTTCGATCTCGCCCAGGCGCGCGAGCGTCTCCTCGCGGTCGCCCGCCGCGACGGCGTCGGCGATTTCGAGGATGGCCTCCTCCCCTTCTCCGACGAGGATTGCGTCGAAGAACTCGGCCATGGGTTCGGGGTTGACCGCGCCGGGGCCGCCGCCGATGATGAGCGGATCATCAGGGCCGCGGTCTGCGGGCCTGATGGGGACACCCGCGAGGTCGAGGACGTTGAGGATGTTGGTGTAGGTGAGCTCG
>DAOVEW010000350.1 GCA_030668755.1 Bacillota bacterium
TGGATGGCCGGCTCGACGACTGGCCGCGCCTGCCCCAGGCGGTGGTGTCCGG
The DNA here is from genome assembly GCA_030668755.1 of Bacillota bacterium. Taxonomy (GTDB): domain Bacteria; phylum Armatimonadota; class Hebobacteria; order Hebobacterales; family Hebobacteraceae; genus DAOVEW01. The sequence continues at coordinate 53 of DAOVEW010000350.1, forward strand.
CCCGGGTGACTGGCACCCCGCCGACCCGCGGTTCGCGGAATACGGTGACCCAGAGGATATTTCGGCAGAGATCCGGGTCGCCTGGGACAACCAAGCCCTTTACGTGGCGATCGACACACTCGATGACGAGCTCGTGCGCGTGCGCTCCGCGGGAGAGATCGACCGCGGTGACAGCATCGTGGTGGCCTTTGCCGGCGACGGCCCGGGGGAAGTGAACCAGTTCGTCGTGGCCCTGCTGAAGGCGGCATCCCTCGTGTGGCGCGCCGAGCCCGCGCAGGAGGCAGGTGAGGTCAGGACGATCGGCCGGGCGCTGTGGGCGCGCCCCGGGGACGAGGACGGCATCTGCGTGACCTATGAGCTGGCGATACCCTGGCCCGAGCTGAAGCCCATCCGGCCGATTCCGGGCGCGCAGTTCACGGCGACGTTCTCGGTCTGCGATGATGACGGCGAGGGACTGGAGGGATGTCTCGAGCGTTCCCTCGTGGTGACGCTGTCGGCCGAGGGGGTAGCTCCGAGCGCGGCCTCCTCGGAGCCGGCTCCGGCGGCTGCAGTCGAGCCGGTCTTTGCGGCGCCCGAGGTGGTCCGTTTCGACGAGCGCTGCTTCACCGTCCAGGACCGCGACGTGCTTCTCCTGGGGGGTGAAGTAGAGTACGCTCGCTTGCCTAAGGGTTTGTGGGAGAGCCGGCTGGCGCTGCTCACGGCGGCGGGATTCAATGAGGTCGGGGTCACGGCGCCGTGGTCTTACCACCAGCCGAATCCCGAAGAGGCCGACCTGGGCAGCTTGCGCGATTTCCTCGAAGCATGCCAGCGCGCCGGCCTATGGGTCCAGCTCAACATCGGCCCCTATGCGGGCGAGAATTGGGAGGCCGGCGGAGTGCCGCTATGGGCCAGCGCGGGGACGGCCGCTGGAGGCACATCGGCAGCCATCGAGGGATGGTATCAGGCGGTGCTGCCCGTAGTCGTCGAATGCCAGCTCACCGCCGGCGGGCCGGTGGCGGTCGTTATTGCGCGCCCGCTGCCCGACCGGACGGCCGCAATAGGGGCCGGGGACCTGGAATGGTTGAGCGCGCAGATCAGGTCGGCCGGGGTCCAGGTGCCCATTCTGACCGCGAACGCGATTGCTGCTCGCGCGAACGCGACGCAGGCACTAGCGAACATCCTGGATACGCTGAGCTTCTACGCTCCGCCCGCGACCGCGGACCTCGTGCCTCGGCTGAAGGCCCTGGCGACGGAGGAGAACGGGCCGGGCGCGATCACCGCACTGCCGGGCGAGTACGGCTCGGCGGCGGCCGCGCGCCGCAGCGTGGACGCTGCGAAAGTGGCGCTCGCCAATGGCGCCGCCAACGTGGTCTTCTCCGACTTCGCGTCGGGGCTCGACGCGTCGCGCCTGCGGACGCCGGGCGACTGGACGGGTCTCGGGGTCGTCGAGCCGTCGGGGGCTCGCACGGCGGGCTATGGGGAGGCGCGGCTGCTGGCCGGGTTTGCGCGCCATTTCGGCCCGGCGCTGGCGCGGGCGATGCCCGCCCCAGGCCTGGTTGAGACCGATGATCCGATGGTTAAGGCCATTGCGCGCCTCGGAGTCAAGCAGGGCTTCATATTCGTGTGGAACGAGGGCCTCGATGCCGCCCGGCAGGTTCGGCTCCGCTACGTGGATCCCGGGGGCCAGGCAGCAGTCAGCATCCCGCAGGCCGGTACCATCAGCCTGCCGCCCGGCGCCGCCAAGATGCTACCTCTCAACGTGGCTTTGGGTCGCGCAGAGCTGCGCTACACAACCTCGGAGGTGTTGGCGATCCACCGACTCGGCGGGCGCGTTGTGCTCACCGTCTATGGGGATGCAGACACGGCCGGCGAGATCGCCCTCCGGTTGCCGGGCCCGCCCCTGCTGAGCGGAGAAGTGCTGCGCCAGCACTGGGACCCCGAGAGCAAGACCTTGTTCCTGGACTACTACCACGGAGACGACGATCAGTACGTGCTCGTGGACCAACTCCAGATCTGCATTCTGTCCCGCGCCCGGGCGACTATGGCCGGTGCTGTCGCCGGAGAAGACGAGGCAGTCACCGTCAGCTCCGGCGCCCATGTGGCCTCCGGTTCTCTGGAGGAGCATGGACTGAGGGCGGTTCTCGATTGCCCGGAGGGCATCATCAGGCTCAGCGCTAGCTTGCCACAAGGGCCGCGGGCAGTGACAGTGGACGGCAAAGAGGTCCCATTTACGTTTTCGACTCCAGAGCGCGTGCTGCGCCTGGAGATCGATACAGAGCCATTCGAGGAAGGACAGCGGGCGCGCTCGCTCTGGAACCAGATTGGACGGGCGATTGCAGGTGGGCCGCCCAAGCTCTACGCGGAGTTCGACCGCGGCTTGTTCATGCCCGATGACGATGCGGAGAACGGCCCGTGGCGGCAGGTTGGGGACCTCGACCGAGCCAGCGAGTCGCATCTGTCTCCGGGCGGGTTTGTCCGTCTGCGAGGGCGCTTCGAAGCGGCGGAAACCGCCGAGGTGATTGTCACTGGCTCGCGCAATCCCGGCCTCGCATTCGTCAACGAGGAATTCATGCCGGTGCTCTCGGGGTCGGCGCCGGTGCGGCGGTCGGACATCACGCCGCTTCTGCGGGCGGGTGAGAATCAGATCGAGATGGTGCTCCACATTCTGCCGCGCGGGCCGGGCCTCGCGGGGCTGCGCGCAGACGGTCCGCGGCTGCCTGGCATCGAGGTGATCGCCAAGGAGGGTGAATCTATCCCCGTGAGGTGGGAGATCTGCCCGGCTCTGGCGGGAGAGGCCGCGGGCTGGGCCGGAGAACACGCCGATACCCGCGGATGG
>DAOVEW010000138.1 GCA_030668755.1 Bacillota bacterium
TGGGTATGGCGCAGTATTACCAGGGGCGCGTTGAAGAGGGCATCCACAGTGTGCTCTGTGCTGTAGAGGAAAAACGAGCAGCGGGCCTATCGGATAGATGGATTGTCTCCCTATGGGCGTTAGACAAGTGCATACTGTCAGACATCAGAAAGTGGCTAGCCCCCACGGTGGCCTTATGCGCCAGTAGCGGCGTGACCACCATCACCGAAGCGCACCTTATCAGTATGACCGAGGATATGTGTCGTGATGAAGCGGGGTCCTATAGCCCCGAGTGGGCCCTTCGGCTCCACGCGTCGCTGCGAAAGCTACAAGACCTACCAGGGCACATCCGCCCGGCTCTGATTAGACGGTTCGAGGGACTGCAGGGCTTGTCGTTTCTCTACGAGGGGTCCCTAAAGCAGCGGTTCTCAGTAACATCGGGAACCTTGAAACGCGTGATAAAAGAGGTATGCGCGAAGAGGCCGCACGTTCCTCGTGTTATCCTGGACCGCTGGCAGGAATTTACTAGTACTGGCCTTTGCAGCTCAACTCACTCCTCGCCAGATGACGCACTTGCTGCTCTACGGGCCGAGTCCTTTTCCGGTCTCACCATGTCCGAAGTCTTCGCAGCCCGAGCAGTGCTTACTACCGGACTCGTGCGGAATACAGTGCTCCACCAGATGGACCTGGCGTCAAAGGTGGTAAACGCAGATTACCAATGGGTCTGTGATGAGATGCTCGCAGCACTGGTCTTGTCATGGTAAAGGCCCCCCTCACCACCCGAAGAGGACACCCGTTCTCGGCCGCCCTCCCGCCTCGTGCCCTGCCAGCACTCCCTACTGCAGCCTTTTCCTCCCTCCTGGCGTCCTCACCGCCCCCAGCAACCTGTCGCCCGGCGAACAGGCCCGGTGCTTCGCCAGCGCGTCGGCCTGGGCGAGTTCGGTATAGCGCCGGATCATGTCGATGCGGGCAGGAGGGAAGGCGCCTGCCCAACGGAGTGGGCGGGATTGGTGGTGTTGTTCGGCGTGTTGGCGGCGAGGACGTTCTCGGCGCAGTAGCAATCAGGGGCGACGGCGAGGGGCGCCTCTCAACACACCTTCGCTGCCCGGTGCTGCCGGTCACACCCGCCGCCGCGCGGACCGGATGACCTCCTCGATGGCGGCCTTGGTCTCGGCGTTGACGGGGATAGCGAACCCGATGCCGATGTTGCCCGTGCCGCCGGGGGAAAAGATGGCTTGGTTGACCCCAATGACCTCCCCCTCGATGTTAACGAGAGGCCCACCGGAGTTGCCGAAGTTGATGGCGGCATCGGTCTGAATCAGGTCGCGCATCACCCGGCGGCCGCCCTGCTGTCTCACGACTCTGCCCTTAGCGCTGATCACCCCCACGGTGACGGTCTCGGTGAATCCAAACGGGCTGCCGATCGCGATCGCCCAGGAGCCGACCTTGACCTTTTCCGCGTCGCCGAGCTTGGCCGCGTGCAGCTCGCCCTCGGGCTTCACTTTGATGATCGCAAGGTCCTGGGCCATGTTTGCCCCGATAACGCGGGCAGGGAGGGTGGTCTCGTCGGAGAGCGTAACGCTGATGCGGTCGGCGCCGCGGATCACGTGCGCGTTGGTGAGGATGAAGCCGTCGGCGCTGACAACAAATCCGGAGCCCAGGTTCGTGACCTTGCGGACCCGCTCGTAGGGCCGGAACGGGGGCCAGGGGTCGCGCGACGGGTCGAAGTTGAAGATGTCGAGCCCCCAGACTTGCTGGCGGATCTCCTGCTCGGTGTTGATGTTGACGACGGCGGGGCTGACCTTCTCAGCCACCTGAGTGAAGGAACCTTCAAGCTCCGCGACGCGTGAGGGCGCGGCCTGCACCGCGGCGCGCGGCGTGCCGCAGGACATGGCGAGGGCGAGAAGCGCGCCGAGCAGCGCGCTGATGACGAGCATCACCATGAGCGACCGACTGTTGAGCTGAGGCTGGCGTTCGGGCATGACGTATTACCTCCGATACGGTCAGACACTTGAGGGCGCCGCCCGTTTCAGGCGCGCGCCGGTAGATTATGTCCCTTTTCGGGGTGCATCGGTCAAGGGCCTTTGGGGCCGCAGAGGCTCATCGCCGGTCCGAGGGGAGGAGAGCGCGCAGCGCGGCTGCCATCTCGTCGGCGGCCTGCTGAAGGGCGTCGCGCGATCTGCGCCGCTCCCACAGGTTGGCAAGGTCGAGGGCGGGGCCGAAGCGTACGCGCAGCTTTCCGGGGAAGAGGAAGGGGACGCCCGGCGGCAGCAGTCGGTCGGCGCCGTCGATTCCGACGGGGACGACCTGCGCGTGCGCGGACAGAGCGACAAATGCGGCGCCCATTTCGAACTCCTTCAGGCGCCCATCATGGCTGCGCGTGCCCTCTGGAAATACAAGGAGGACCTTTCCCTGTTTGAGCAGGCGAACGGCGCGGCGCAGGGCCGCGCTGTCCGCCTTCCCGCGCTGCACCGGGAAGGCATGGGTATGCCGGATGAACCACGAGAGGACCGGGATGTGGAAGAGCTCGGCCTTGGCCATGAAGTTGACGGGGCGGGGGGATGCTGTGCCGACGATGGGCGGATCGGCGTAGCTGGTGTGGTTTGCGACGAGGAGCACGCCGCCGGTTCGGGGGACATGCTCTCGCCCGGAGACCTCCCAGCGGTTGTACAAGGTGAAGAGGGCAGCGAGAAAGACCCTCGAGATGCGGTAAAGTGTAGTCCCCTTGTCCGCCATCATCAGACGAGGCTCCTAGACTTCAGCTCAAGATAGCGGTTGATGGTCTGGGTTGTCAACTCATCGGCGGGGGCGTCTACGAGGTGGACCCCGCGATGGCGAAGGTACGCGAGCGCGGCGCGGCGGTCTCCGACGAGGTTGAGGGCCACCGCCTTCTGGTAGACTTGGTCGCTCGCGCTGGGAACAGCGTGAGCCGCGGCGAGCAGGTCGGGATCGGCGAGGGTGCAGCACAGGACGAGGTGATGTGGGTGGAGCGCGCCCACGTGCTTGAGTAGGTCCTCGGAGGAGTCGGGGTCCACGAGGTCGGTGAATACGATGACGAGGGAGCGCCGGCGCTGGCGGAGGGCCAGGTAGCGGAAGGCGTCGTCGTAGTCGGGCTCGACGAGCTGAGGTTCGAGGCGGTAGAGCTGTTCGAGGATGCGAAACACCTGACGGCGCCCGGGGCGCGGGGGAACGTAGGCGTAGACTTCCTGGGCAAAGGCGAGGAGGCCGACTCGGTCGCCCATGGCGGAGGCGACGTAGGCGGACATGAGGGCGGCGTTGATCGCGTGGTCCAGCTTGGTCATCTGGCGCTCCGCGGCGGTCTCCTGGGGTGCCTCGTCGGCGGCGAGGCCGCCGACGCGTCCGGCCATCATGCGGCCGGCGTCGAGCACAAGGATAACGTTCTGGCTCCGCTCGGACTGGAACTGCGAGGTGATGAGCTGGTGGCGGCGGGCAGTGGCCTTCCAGTTGATGTGGCGGGAGTCGTCGTCGGGCAGGTAGAGGCGGAGGCTTTCGAACTCGGTGCCGCGCCCGCGGTAGCGGGAGGCACGAATGCCGGCCTCGAGAAGGCGGCCGCGGCGAGCGAGCAGGTCGTAGCGGGTGACGGCGGCGAGGTCGGGATAGACGCGGAGCCGTCGCGCCGCGGGCATCATGACCTGCCGAAGGAAGAGGCCCAGCGGTGAGAAGAGCCGCAGCCCGATGTCGCCGAACTCGTAGTCTCCCTTGGTGCGCGGAGTGATGTGGTAGCGCGCGATGGCCGCCTCTCCCGGCTGCAGCAGCATGCGAAATGGCCGGCCGTCGTGGTCGAGCGCGGGCGGCGGCTGGTCTTTCGCAACGAGCCGGACCGGTGCGCGGCTCAGGTTGTGAAGATGGAGCGACACGACGTTCGGCGCGCCGAGCGAGAGGGAGTCGGTGACCTCGCGGCGGACGGCAACGAGCTCGGCGGGCCGACGCCGGGAGAGAAGGTAGTCCGCGGCGAGGGCGGATACCAAGGCGAGGTTACAGGCGGCGCCAACGGCAAGCAGGAGCGGCTGCCACGCGCCGAGGAGGAAGACGACGGCGCCGAGTCCGGCGAGCGCTATGAATCGCGGAGTGGCCAACATGGGCGTGGGCTAGCGCGGAACGGGGACTTGGTCCAGGACGCCGACGACAAGGTCCTCCGCCGCCAGGCCTTCGATCTCCGCTTCCGCGCGCAGGAGAATCCGGTGGCGGAGCGCGGGAGCGGCGAGTTCCTTCACGTCGTCGGGGATGACGTAGCCCCGGCCCCGAATCGCAGCGAGTGCCTTCGCACCCAACAGCAGGGCGACGGATGCTCGGGGGCTGCCCCCGAGCATCGCGCTGGGAAGCTCGCGCGTCCGTCGGACGATGTGCGCGATGTAGGAGACCATGTCCTCGGAGACGTTGACGGCCTGGATCTCCTGCCGCCACTGCGAGAGCGCGCCGGGCTCGGCCACAGGCTCCAGCCCGCTGAGGTCGAGGCGATGGGGGTCGAAGCCGCGGTGGTATCGGCCGAGGAGCGCGATCTCTTGATCCTCCAACGGGTAGTCAATGAGGACTTTGAAGAGGAAGCGGTCGAGCTGGGCCTCCGGTAGCGGGTATGTGCCCTCGTACTCGATGGGGTTCTGGGTGGCAAACACGACGAAGGGTTCTTCAAGCGGGTGGGTGACGCCGTCGATGGTGACCTGGCGCTCTTCCATGGCCTCCAGGAGCGCGGCCTGCGTCTTCGGAGGCGTGCGGTTCACCTCGTCGGCGAGGAGGAAGTTGCAGAACACAGGCCCCTTGCGGAGGTGGAAGGAGCCGGACTGCATGTCGAAGACATTGGTTCCGATGACGTCGGAGGGCATCAGGTCAGGCGTGAACTGAACCCGCTTGAACCCACCGCTGAGACAGCGCGAGAGGGCCTTCGTTATGAGGGTCTTGGCCGTGCCCGGCACGCCTTCGAGCAAGACGTGCCCGCGGGCCAGGATGGCGATGAGAAGCTGCTCGATGACGCTCTCCTGGCCGACGACGACCTTGGCGACCTCGGCGCGGATGT
>DAOVEW010000157.1 GCA_030668755.1 Bacillota bacterium
TGACGGGATTTGCGGCTGCGAAAGGCCGTGGCGCGGGCGGTCGCTCTGAGTTGAGACGGGTTCTCCTCCACGATGCTGCCGAGCCGGTGCTCCTCCCCGACGAAGAAGTCACACGGATAGACGGACCCGTCTCGTTCGACCACCAGGTGGCTGTCGCACGCCGCGCGGTGCATGCAGTCTCGCATGGGCTTGCCGGCGAGGAAGAGGGTGAGGTCGTCGAAAAGCTTCACGGAGATCGCGCGCTGCGTCTCGGCCGACCAGAGGTCGAACAGGGCGACGAGGAATCGGCCATATTCGCCCGGCTGCAGGGAGAAATCCGCCACCGATCCGACAGGGGTCCATTCGACGCAGGGGATGAACTGGAGGTACTGCGCGCCGAGCTCGCTCGTCAGGTAGTTGTAGACTTCGGACGGGTGGTCGCAGTTGGCCGGGCTGACCACGCACAGGATGTTGACCGCGCATTCGCAGCGCTGCAGTCGCCGCCAGGCAGCGGCCGCAAGGGCATGGGAGGAGCTTCCATCGGCCCGGCGGCGCATCTGGTCGTGGTATTCAGCGGGACCGTCTAGGCTGAGTCCGACCAGGAAGCGATTCTGCGCCAGGAAGGCGGCCCACTCGTCGTCTATGAGCACACCGTTCGTCTGGAGGGTGTTGACGACGCGCTGGTCGGGAAGTGCGCGGCGGCGCTGGACTTGAAGCGCGAGCCGGTAGAAGTCGAGACCTGCGAGGGTGGGCTCTCCGCCCTGCCAGGCGAAGACGCAGGGCGAGGATCCGTCGGCTAGAAACGCGCGCGTCATCGCCTCCAGCACGGGCTTCTGCATGACTGCTGCACGACGGCCAGTGCCCGGATGATAGTAGCAATAGCGACACGCCAGGTTGCAGCGATCGCCCACTGGTTTGACGAGAACGGTGGGCATTGCCTTGCCGAATGGCCGACGGAGATCGTGCTGGAGGCGAGATCGAACGCGCGGCCTAGAGGTGTTGGAATGCCCGCTAGCCCACTGAGGCCTCCAGCGCCTTGAGGTAGGTGAGCGCCTCTGTCAGCTTCGCCTTGGTGTCGCCCTCGGAGAAGTCCTCGAATGACAGCCAGCCGTCGTAGCCGACCTTCTTGAGCGCGGCGACGATCGCCGTCCAGTCGGCCTGGCCCTTCTTCACGGGAGCCATACGCCACTGCCACTTCGCGACACCGTTCTCTTCCCCGGTCTTCTCCCAGAGGCAGTTCTTCGCATGAACGTGGCTCAGATAAGGGCCGAGGAGTTCGAGCGCCATCTGGTACTGCTCGTATCCCTCGACGACCATGTTGGCGGGGTCGAAGATAACGCCGATGTGCTTGGGATCGAAGTGGGAGACGAGGCGATGGGCGAGGCCGGCCGAGGGTGTGATGATGTCCATGTGCATCTCGATGCAGGCCTGGACGCCGTACTTGGCGGAGAGTGCGGCGACGTGCCCGTAGTCGCGAAGAGCGTCGTCGTACAGCTCGGGATAGGGGCGCGACCCGTCGTAGCCTGGCGGGCCGACGCGGAGCTTCGGGCATCCCACGTTTGCCGCCGCCTGCATTGCAGCCTCGACGACGTCGAGGTCCGCGGCCTTCATGTAGGTGCCGAGGCTGGGCATTGCAAGACCGTGGCGGTCGGCGATTTCCTTGGCGCGGGCCAGGTCGGTTTGCACGTCGGCGATGTCCACTGTGGAGCGGTTTCCGCTCCAGTAGCTGATCTCCTCAATCGGCTCCGGCGACTTCTTCGTGACCCGCCACTCGAGGCCGTCGAGTCCGGCGGAGGCGGCCAGGGAGGCGGTCTCCTCGATGTTTAATTCGGGGCACATCACGGTGAATACGGCGTACTTCCATGACATACTGATCCTCCGGATCGTGGAACTTGTGGAGGCACTTCGGTGGGAGCTGTCGAGTACCTGCCGCCGACTCACCGCGGCGGCGGCAGGGGATCGGGCGGCAGGTCGTCGTTGCGGCCCCTATAATAAGGATACGCGGCCAGCCCGATGGTGTAGGGGACGTGGACCACGATCAGCGCGGCCGCCACCGCCACCACGCTGGCGACGACAATCGCCCGGCCCGTAACCCGCTGCTCCCCGTCTGGCTCCACCCGCCAGCACCCTCCGTTGCCTGGCTACTTCCCCCGGCAGAGGTCGGGGGCTGCCGTGGTGGGTCGTGCGACCGTTGCGCAGGAGGGTGCCTCCTGCCCCTGTAGGGCGGGTATGCGGCGGAGTCGAATGCCCGCCGTACGCCCTCGGCCGAAGCGGGACGCTCACTGGCGGTGATACGGTCGGGCGCCTTTGCTGAACCGGGAGTGGGGCGGAGGTGCGGCGCGTCGAGCAGGCGGAGAAGGCCAGGATGGAGCTAGCCCTCTACCCACTTCAGCGCAGAAGCGATCATGTCGATTACGTCCGCGTTCTCGACCCCCTCTCGCTTCTCGTGCATCCAGCTGTCCACGGTTATGGGGAGGACCGTCGGACGCGGCTCACCAGACGAGGTCAGCACGGGGCTCCACCCTGTGAAGAGGACTGTCGGCACGCGAGCGAAAGCAAGAACCCCTGCCACCCGTTTCGACGCGCTCTCGAATACATGTCTCATCACGAGACCGCGCAACTGGCTCTCTACGGCCACCAGGGCAGGTTCCTCCCCGAATCTGAGCGAGACAGTCTGGGGCGACCGCACTAGTCTTGAGCAATCTACAGCGACCACCCCTTTCTCAGCCGAGTGTTGCCTGATGCCCTTCGCCGCCCTCTTGACATTGCGCTGCAACGTCGTGATGTCAAATGGCCTCTTGCACTCGATAGGCACGCGGCGACGCTCCCAGTCAACAACGATGTCTGAGGGAGATGCTGGTCCGCGGCCCTGGCGAGCAATTCCCTCAATGCTCACGATGGGCACTCCCCCCTTCAGAAGGCATCCCGCAAGGAGATAGGTGAATCGGTTATTCCGGGCCTCGGTGTGAGCCTTTCCCTTTTCCTCGTCGTCAGGCAGCAGAGGGCCGTCGGTCAGTGAGTTCTTGATCTTGGGAAGGAGCCCCGGGTAGTCAGCGTGACGAGAACTCCAGAGGAAGTGGACGTCGGCGATAGTCGAGGCCTCGATGATCAGAAGCGTTTCCCGCGTTGGACGCCGGATTCTCCTCGCGAGAGCAGCGCGGAGTTGTTCGAGGAGTGGCTTCACGCGCGTGTTGGGCATTCCCGCCCAGCCGACGGCCGCCTCCACGTTGGCGATCAGTTCCTCGCTGCTCGTGCGGCGCAACGTCAATCCCGGCATCCTTTCCGTGGCCGGAGCTATTCGCTGTCCAGGGAACTGGCCACCTGTTTGGCCAGTTGCTGTAGCGGTCCGACACACGCCCTGAAAGCCTCGTCGCGCTTCGGCCACCATCGTGCATCGAGATCGTCCTGAGGGCCGTCTGCCTCAAACCCATACTTCGTAAGAATCTGCGGCGTGAGACGATTGGCGACATTAAGGCCTTTCCTCTTCCCTAGGCGGTGTGCATAGAGGTCTCTGACCGTGATCACCTCATCGACTGCGCTCAGCGTACACCGGACTTCTTCCAGCTTGCCTGCCCGCTTGAACTCCTTGGCGAGTGCTCGCAGAAGCGATGACCGCAACCCGCACTGCTCCTTCTTATGGGAGCGCGCCTCTGAGACGTAATTGCGGCAGAAATCCTCGAATGCAAACACGTGGAACACGATCAGAGCGGCGTCGTTCACGCGATCAACAGGCTTTCGCTCCGGGTCAGGCACGCCATGAAGCGGCAAGATCAGGTGCTCGTTCACCATGCAGATCTGGTCAGACAGAGCCTCGAACTCGGCATACCATGTCACAGGAATCACCTCCGACCGAGCGAATCGCCCCTCCCTCCATCCTCCCAACTCTCGCGCCGGGAGGCAGCGGGTGTCAAGGGCAGCAGGGGGGGCCGGTTCGTCAGAACCCGGGCGGCAGAAACAGCGCCACGATGGGTTGCACCAGCGACCGATAGAAAATGTCGAACAGAGGGGTGCTTATGAACAGGAAGAGCAGGACGAATCCGAGGGGCGCCAGCCGGCCGGCCAGATGAGGGTCCTCGAAGCCGAGGAGGCGCAAAGCGACGTGTGACCCGTCGAGCGGTGGAATGGGCAGCAGGTTGAAGACCATGAGTATCACGTTGATGGCCACCCCGTAGAAGCAGACCACCATTACGGCGTAGCTGAGGGATCCAAGTCCGGAGCGAAGGGCGAGACGAAGGAGAACGGCCCAGACGACAGCCTGCATCAGGTTCGCCGCCGGGCCGGCGAGGGTGACGAGGATCTCGTCGCGCCGCGGGTTGCGAAGGCGTTCAACGACGATGGGAACGGGCTTTGCCCAGCCGAAGCCGATCCCGAAGATGCTCGAGAAGAGGAAGAAGATGGTGCCGATGGGATCGAGGTGGGCGATCGGGGACAGGGTCAGGCGCCCGGCCCTCTTCGCGGTATCGTCGCCGAGTCGGTACGCGACATAGCCGTGCGCCAGCTCATGCAGCACGATGGCCAGCAAGAAGGCCGGCAGGCCCACGATGATCCGCGCGACCGGGGAATCAAGCATCGGGAGACCTGTGGGGATGTCCGGCGAACGGGCACGCGCGGCCGCTGTGCTGCTGTCGGTCGCTCATC
>DAOVEW010000262.1 GCA_030668755.1 Bacillota bacterium
ATAGAGAAGGATCCTCAGCGGGTGGCGCAGATTGCGCCGGAGTTCGGAGAGGCGGCAGTCGTGGGAGACGGCTGCGAGGTCCGGGTGATGGAGGACGAGGGGATGGCTCGGGCCGACTGCGTGGTGGCGGTGACGGGACACGATGAGGACAACACCGTGATCTGCCAGATGGCGCAGCGGCGCTTCGGCGTCCCAAGGCAGATCGCGCGGGTGAACAACCCGAAGAACGAGCCCATCTTCCATCTGCTTGGGGTCACGGAGACGGTTGCCAGCACCCAGATCATCTACAGCTTGATCGACCAAGAAGTGGAGACGGGGACATCGCTGCTGCTGACGGCCTTGAAGCGGGGCAAGATCGTAATCGTCAGCGTGGATCTGACGCCTGATTCGCCGGCGGCGGGGCAGATGATTAAGGACATCCACCTGCCGGGCGAATGCGTGCTGGCTACGATCATCCGCGACGACCATATCTTGCTGCCGAGCGGAACGACTGAATTGGAGCCGGGCGACACAGTGATCGGGGTGGCGAACCCGGAGTCCCAGCAGGTGCTGCGCGACGCGCTCAGCCCGCGGCGCGCAGCGTGAGGCGGGCGATAGAGAGGCAAAGGAGGAATCCGCCGTGAAGATTGGAGTGCTCACCGGAGGCGGAGACTGCCCGGGCCTGAACCCGGCGATTCGGGCGGTTGTGATGCGCGGCCTGGATTACGGCGACGAGATCGTCGGCCTGCGCCAGGGCTGGAAAGGGCTGCGAGAGGAGCTGACGCTGCGCCTCACGTTGGAGGTCGTAGAACCCGTCATCAACAAGGGTGGCACGATCTTGGAGTCGTCCCGCACAAACCCGACAAAGGACAAGGAGTCGGAGGCGAAGTGCCTCGAAAACGCGAAGAAACTCGGCCTGGACGCGCTGATCGCGCTCGGCGGCGAGGATACTCTGGGGGCGGCGCACGCGATGTGTGGGCGAGGGCTGAACTGCATCGGCGTCCCGAAGACCATGGACAACGACCTGAGCGCGACCGACTACACGTTCGGGTTCCACAGCGCGCTCTCCGTCGCAGTGGACGCAGCGGACCGTTTGCTGGACACCGCGCGCTCGCACCGCCGGATCATGGTCCTGGAGGTGATGGGGCGCCACGCGGGGTGGATGGCGCTGAACACGGGGGTATGCGCCGGGGCGGACTGGATCCTCATCCCGGAGATTCCCTTCGACCGCGATGAGATGGTGGACCACGTGAAGGCGATGAAGGCGCGCGGCAAGGAGTGGGGGCTGGTCGTGGTCTCGGAGGGCGTGAAGCGCCCGGAGACCGAGGCGGAGGGCGTCAAGCACGCGCGGGACGAGTTCGGCCACGAAAAGCTCGGGGGCATCGGCGGCTATGTGGCCGCGGCGATCGAGAAGGACTCGGGGATCGACACCAGATACGTAACGCTTGGGCATGTGGTGCGGGGCGGCGCGCCGACGCCCTTCGACCGGTGGCTGGCCACGCGCGCGGGCCTGAAGGCGGTGGAGCTGGCCCACGAAGGAAAGTTCGACCACATGGCGGCCCTGCGCGGCACCGAGATCGTGAGCGTGCCCCTGGCCGACGCCGTTGGCAAGCTGAAGACCGTCCCCCCCGAGCTGTACGAAGAGGCGAAGGCGCTGTTCAACCGCTAGCCGGGGGACGACCAGACCCCGCAGCGCGAGGAGCTTGGCTCTACCGGGGGGCCACCGAGACGGACACATATTGAGGAGGAAACGGAAATGCCGTTGGTGACATCTAAAGAGCTACTGCAGCAAGCACAGAAAGAGGGCTACGCAATTGGAGCCTTCAATGCGAACAACATGGAGTGCGTGAAGGCAGTCATCGAAGCTGCCGAGGAAGAGCGCGCCCCGGTGATATTGCAGGTCAGCCAGGGGGCTATTCGCTATGCCGGCCTGAAGATGGCGACCGCGATGGTCAACGCCGCGGCTGAGGAGGCGAGCGTTCCGGTCGTGCTGCACCTCGATCACGGCACGAGCTTTCTGCAGAACGTGCAGTGCATCCACGCCGGCTTCACCTCGCTGATGTACGACGGCTCGGCGGAGCCCCTGGAGAAGAACATCGAGACTTCCGCCAAGATAACCGAGATCGCCCACGCGGTGGGGCTTCCCGTCGAGGCGGAACTCGGCAATATCCCGAAAATAGAGGACTACCTCAGCACCGAAGAGGCGAATGAGCTGCGGGGTCGGTCGCCGGCCGAGCAGGTGGATGCTTTGCGGGCGAAGGCGGGGCCGCAGGTGGAGGCGCTGATGGCCGACCCCGGACAGGCGCAGGAGTTCGTTAGTCGCACGGGGATAGATTCCCTGGCGGCGGCGGTGGGCTCCATCCATGGTATGTGGGACGACATCTGGCCCCTCCGTCGGGACCGAATCGAGGCACTGCAGAAGGCCACAGGTCTACCGCTCGTGTGTCACGGAAGCAGCGGCGTGATCCGCACGCGAGCGGAGGCCAAGGCGAAGGGCATCGAGCTGAAGCCCAACGAGTGCACTCTGGAAGAGGCCGTCAAGATCGGTCTCTGCAAGATCAACGTCGCCACCATCATCAGCATCACGTTCCTCCGCGGCGCCCGCGAGGCATGGGACGAGAGGCCCATGGAGAAGGACCTCCGCAAGATCCTGCTCCCCGGCCTCAAGGCCGCCAAGGAGCTTGTTCGCAGCTATATGCGCCTCTTCGGCTCCAGCGGAAAGGTCACCGGCCCCGCGCGGGTGGATGCAAGCGAAGTCAAGCACGCCGAATAGCCGCGCCATCACCTCACAGCAACCACGGAGGATAGGGAATTGAAGACCACACTCATTTCGGCTTGGGTACTGGCGTTCTGCGCCCTGCCTCGCCTCGCCCTCGCCCAGGCCGACACCAGCCACGGCATGACAATAGAGCAGTTCAAGGAGCTCGACTCCTCCGACTGGGTGCTCATCTACCTCGTCTTGGCGTCATCCTTCGTCTCCCTCCTCTATGGCTGGTATCTGGCCCGCAAGACCACGCGCCATGACCCAGGTTCGGAGGCCATGCAGGAGGTCAGCGCGGCCATTCAAGAGGGCGCGATGGCCTACCTGGGGCGACAGTTCCGGACCATGATCTGGTTCGTCGCCGCCGTCACCATCGGGCTCTTCTTCCTCTACCGCAACATCGTCGGCGGCACGGTTGCCGCCGGAATCTCTCTTGCCTTCCTCATGGGCGTCTTCGCCTCCTACGGCGCCGGCTACGTCGGCATGGGACTGGCCGTCCGCGCCAATGTCCGCGTCGCCCACGCCGCCCTCTCCAGCTTCAAGCGCGCCCTCGAAATCGCCTTCCAGGCCGGCACCGTCTCCGGCATGTTCACCACCGGCCTCGGCTTGCTGGGGGCGACGCTCATCGTCATCATGTTCAAAGAGAACGCGATGCAGGTCCTGGTCGGCTTCGGCTTCGGCGGCTGCCTCGCCGCGCTCTTCATGCGCATCGGCGGCGGCAT
>DAOVEW010000360.1 GCA_030668755.1 Bacillota bacterium
GTCGCCGGTGCGACGAGTCGAGAGCGCGGACGAGATCGACATCGCGAGGCACGGTGTGATCGTTGGGCAGGACGTGCGCCGCGGCGTCTTTCTGCCCCAGGTGGCCAAGGAGACGGGTTGGAGCCGGGAGGAGCTGCTCTCCCATCTCTGCCGCGAGAAGGCCGGTCTGCCCGCCGACGCGTGGCGGAAGGGAGCGGCGCTCTACGTCTTCACCGTGCAAGCCTTCGGCTCGCCCGCGCCGGGAGAGGAGACGCATGTCGGACACTGAGCGGAGCGGCCCTGCGCGGCAGGAAGGGGACAGGGAAGCGCGGCGCGGCCTCAGCCGCCGCGACGTGCTGAAGCTCGGAGTCGGCGCCGCGCTGGGCGCCGGGGCACTGGCCGGACTCGCCCACCTCACCAGCTCCGCGGGCTCGTCTGCACCGCACCTGACGAAGCCCGGCCGGTCCGCGAAGTGGCTGCATCCGGCCAGGTACTACCGCGCTATGTCGAAGGACTTCGTACAGTGCCAGCTCTGCCCGAAGCACTGCATTGTCGGCCCGGGCGGGCGCGGCATCTGCGAGGTGAGGGAGAACCGGGGAGGCAAGTACTATACGTTGGTGTACGGGCGGGCCGCCTCCGTGAACATCGATCCGGTGGAGAAGAAGCCCTTCTACCACGTGATGCCGGGGAGCCCCATCTTCTCGTTCGCTACGGCCGGCTGCAACATGGACTGCAATAACTGCCAGAACTGGCAGCTTTCCCAGGCGAGGCCCGAGGACCTGCCGGCCATGGACCTCCCGCCGGCCAAGCTCGTCGGGGCGGCACGCGAGCAAGGCTGCTCCCTGATCGCGGGAACCTACAACGAGCCCACAATCTTCTTCGAGTATCTGCTGGACGTGGCAGCCGAAGGAAACAGACACGGCCTGCGCACGACTATGGTGAGCGCCGGGTACATCAATCGCGCGCCGATGCTCAATCTGTGCCGCGAGCTGGCCGCGATCAAGATCGATCTCAAGTCGATGCGAGACGACTTCTACCGCAGCAACTGCGAGGGGACGCTGAAGCCGGTGCTCGATAGCATCGAGCTGGTGAAGAGCCAGGGGGTTTGGCTGGAGATCGTCTACCTGGTTGTCCCTACGCTCAACGACAGCGAGGATGAGATTCGGGACCTGGCTCGCTGGGTGCGCACCCACGTGGGTCCCGACGTGCCTCTGCACTTCAGCCGGTTCTATCCACAGTACAAGCTGCGGAACCTCCCGCCCACACCATACGAGACTCTCGAGCGCTGCTACAAGATCGCCCGCGCAGAGGGACTGCACTACGTGTACGTCGGCAATCTGCCGGGAAGCTCCGAGACGGACACACACTGCCCCAAGTGCGGAAAGCTTCTGATTCGCCGCGAACACTACCGCGTGGCCGAGAACCACATCGAGAACGGGCGCTGCAAGTTCTGTCAACACCCGATCCCGGGCCTCTGGTCGTGACAGCCGTCTCCACCGCTGGAAAGCGCTCGTCCCTTCCCCTCCGCTTCCTGCTCGCCCTGCTGGCGATGGGCTTCACGGAGCTCATTGCACAGGTGATCCTAATGCGCGAGCTGCTTGCGAACTTCTTCGGCAATGAGCTGTCGATAGCACTGGTGCTCGCCGTCTGGCTGGTGGCGGTGGCCGCCGGGAGCGCGGGCGGGTCTCGGCTGGCGCCGCGCCTGACCTATCCAGACCGCGCCTTCGGATGGGCGCAGATGCTGCTGGCCGCTATCTTCCCGCTCGCGCTGCTGACCGCGCGGCTCCTCCAGCCCGGCCACCCGACGCCGGGGCAAGTGCTCGGACCTGGCGCGATGCTGCTCACATCCTTCTACGCGCTGGCGCCGGTGTGTGTCGTGGGCGGGTACCAGTTCGTGCTCGCGGCCCGTGCCGCGGCGGTCCAGCCTTGGCGGCCCGGCCGGCGGGAGGACGGCGCCGTTGCGCCGGTCGCCCTCGTCTACGCGCTGGAGGCCGTGGGCGCGGTCGTGGGAGGGATGGCATTCCACTTCTGGCTGGCCGAGCACGTGGCGCCGTTTCAGGGGCTCGCGCTCGTGGGGCTGCTGAACATCGCATCGGGGTGCGCGCTGCTGCGCCCCCGAGGTGGGCTCAGGGCCGCGGGTGTTCTGGTGCCGGCGGCGCTGCTCTCCGCCGCTCTGCTCGGGCTTGTGCTGCGCGCCGATGAAGCCGAGCTCGCATCCCTGCGCCGCAGCCCGCGATGGGCGAACCTCCACCCCGTGGACTTCGTTCCCTCACGCTATGGGCCGTTGGTGGTGAGCGAGCAGGCGAACCAGGTCTCGTTCTTCCAGAGCGGGGTGCTCCTGTTCACGTCTCAGGACGAGTACGCGAACGAAGTTGTCGCGCACTTGCCGCTGCTGGAGCATCCTCTGCCGCGGCGCGTGTTGGTGATCGGGGGTGCCGTTGCGGGACTGGCCGGCGAGGTGTTGAAGCACCCCGTGGACCGGCTCGACTGCGTCGAACTCGATCCGAGTGTTGTGGGACTCGCGCGGCGGTGGCTGCCCAGGGAGCTGCTGGGACCTCTCTCGGACCGGCGCGCCAACTTTCACCTGGGAGACGGTCGCCTTTTCGTCAAGCGGGCGCGCGCCCGGTACGATGTGATGATCGTGAATCTGCCCGACCCCACGACGGCCTCACTGAACCGGTTCTACACCGTTGATTTCTTCCGCGAGGCGAGGCAGGCCCTCGCGCCCGGCGGGGTGCTCGCAATCAGCTTGACCGGGTCGAGCCATCATCTGAGCGGATCTCTACTGCTCGCTGCGGCCGTCGTTGTCGAGAGCCTCGGACGCGCCTTTGCAGATCGCCTGGTGG
>DAOVEW010000373.1 GCA_030668755.1 Bacillota bacterium
TGTCCACAGACGCGCTAACGCTTTCAGGACCCTCTCTTCCCGGCCCGCGGCGGCCGCGATCCCGGTGAAGAGCATCCAGGCGTTGACGGTGGCGTGGAGGCGACCCTCCTCACTGGTCTGCGACCCGATCGCAACCCCGTCGTCGTTGAAGCCGAAAACGTAGTGATCGCCATCCCAGGCGTTCGCGTTGATCGCCCGGGTCGTGGTCGCGATGATGCGCTCCATCGACCTGGTGGTGCGCTGGTCGTCCAGATGCCGGGCAAGGGCGAGCATGCGCTGCGCGGCAAAGACGAGGGCCGCGGACAGCCAGGCGCTGACCCCCTTCCCCCGCTTTGACAGCCCGTCCATGGCGTCGTTCCAATCACCGTAGCCGATCCGGCAGAGCCCCTTCTGGCCTCGGTTCTGGAACAGCCCCTCCAGCGCGATCACTGCATGGTCGTACACGGTCTTCTTCACGCGGTTGTCCTGGCGGTGCGTCGCGAGATCGTAGAATCCGACCTTCTTCTCCAACAGGTCGCAGTCGCCGGTCTCCTCCACGTAGCTGACCAGGGTGTCGGCGATCCAGACCGGACTGTCCCCGTACATCCGCTCGTCATTGGGCGCGTTCGTGCCCGGGTACTTGAAGAACTGCCGGATGGCCCGGCCGTCGCGGAGTTGGTGGTTCAGCACGATCGGCAGGAAGCTGCGCACGTATTCGGGGTTGAAGTTGCAGATGCCCAGTAGATCCTGGAGAATGTCCCGATACCCCACCTGATCCAGCGCCCTGATGAACCGGGCTGTGTTGTGCTGCTGGTACTTCAGCCAGATGTTGTAGGCGCGATCCACCTCTGTGTCCAGGCTGCGAAGCCGAACCCGGCCGAGCTTCTCACGCCACGACTCCGCCAGGGCGCGGAACTCCCTCTCCACCCCACCGGCGGTCAGGAACTTGCTCCTCAGCGCGGTCAAGTGTTCCCGGTAGGCGGCCGGCTCCTTCTCGGTGCGGCCGACGAGGAGGTGTACCGTGCGGGAGGCGCCCGGCGCGAGGCGCACTTCAAACTGAAGGGCCCCGACCAGCCCGAGGTAGGGCTGGAGGCCCATGGAGTTGCGGCAGCGGCCTTCCGCCACGGCCCGCGGGAACTCGCGGTAGTATCCGCCTCCGGTGAAGTCCTCTGCGCTGAGGTCGAAGCCGGCGAACTTCGCGCTGGACATCATGAATCCGACGCGGGGGAGAGCGTTGGCCTGGTGCATGTTCAGCGCAACGATGGCGCGCAGGTCCTCGAGATGGTCGCCCACGGAGGTCATGCGGGGGTCGAAGTAGTAGGACGGGTGGCTCTCCAATCCCCAGTTGACCCGGGTGAAGAGCGTGAGCTTCCGGGGCCGCTTGCTGCGGTTGGCGAGGGTGATCGTCCACACCTCGCAGGTGTCGTTGACGGACACGAAGGCGCGCAGTCGCGCGTGGATCTGGTTGCAGACGGCCTCGGCGGTCACCGATCCCACGCCGAAGCGGCAGGAGTAGCGGGAGTAGGCACGCGCGTCTCGCCCCACCTGTGGGAGCATGTGCCAGATCCGAGGCGACCCGCCCGTACGCTCCTCCCGGAGGAGGAACTCTCGGGCGTCAGTGGCGCGCGGTGAGGTGGGCACATAGCTCGTGTCCCGGTGGGAGGTCACGGGCCCGGCGAGGACGCTGTCGTAGCAAAGGAAGCCCAGCCCCGTTGGGCTCCAGAACGAGCCCATGACGTCGTAGATTCCGCTGTGTCCGCTGCACATGAGATGCAGCCATGGCCGGGGCGTGTCGGGGCGAGTCACGACGAGGGAGCTGTCGGTCAGGAATCCCTGTTCGTCTCGGGCATCTTCGAAGTGCGAGCAGCGCCTGGCCAGCAATTCCACCTCTGCATCTGAGAATCCGGCGCGGGGCGACTTGCCGGCGGCCAGGTTGCGCCTTGCCTTCTGCACCAGTGTGTCGAGCTTCGCTTCACGTCCGGCCGACGCGATCTTCCCTTGCCTCACAGTGTCAACTCCCTGAACAAGAAACGCTGCGACGTCGGCCGCAGGCACACGACGTCGCAAGTCGGTCGGCAGTATACCAACCCCACAAGCCGCCGACAAGGAGGAGGGGCCTATAGTGTGGGCGACAGCGGCCGACCTTGGTGGAGGGCGCGTGGTGAGTCATGGCCGGCAGGCAGGATCTCTGGCAGCAACCGACCATGGGACAAGCATAGGACTGGCCAGGTTCTAGTGCTTACGCCAGCTCCATACGCAGAAACCGCATGTATTTCGGGTTCTCCGGCGGGACGGTCGAGACCGGGGCGACCTCGATCTCGTAGGTCTCCGGTAATGTCGTGATAGCCTGCCGATCTTCGTGGTCACCCTCGCGGTCGCGCGCGCGGACTGGATCTGGCGTCTCTAGGCGACGTCCTCCCGACCGGGCTAGCACGGTCGGTGGCTAAGTCCCGTAAGGGACCGCCATCCCGGTCGCCGTAAGGCGACTTAGGGACTTGGGCGCAAACCTAGCTAGCTTGCCCAAACCCTGAGGCTCGTAGGGGGGCGGGGAGAAAACAACGAGCTAGCCCTGCGGCAAGTCCCTAGGCCCCTTGGGGCCGGGACGGCGGCCCGCCCTCGGCGGGCCTAGCCGCCTGCCTGCGGGCGTCCGTAGGGCGAAGCTAAAACACAGGCTACGCTCGTAGAGTCCTGTGGGGACTGTCCGCCGGACGTGGCCCCGCCTGAGGCGGGTAAAGCTGCGCCCACTGAAGTGGGCTTGTGCGCCTCTGGCGCATTCGATTCCCACTGCCTCCACCAT
>DAOVEW010000174.1 GCA_030668755.1 Bacillota bacterium
CTGGCGACCGCCACCCCGGTCCGCCTACGGCGGACTTAGGGGCGAAGAATCTGTTCTAAACATCTTCGCGCTGGACATTAGAGACACCGTGAGATCGAAGGCATATGGGAGCACAGATCGCGGCAGGAATGCCGCTCCTACGCGGCCGCGTCGCCCGTAGGAGGCACATTCCTGTGCTGATCCGTGGTCTTGCCGCTAGTTCACCAGATTACACCAGACCGGATGCCTGCACCTTGTTCATGTTTGAGAGCAAGGATGTTTAGTCTCGCGAGGCTCTCAGCGCAATTGTGAGACAGCCACTTCAGTCCCGGACCCAACCACTTGAATCGTTGGGCAGGAGCCTTGGGCGCCTCCGGCGCCTTGCCTCCTGCCCCTTGCCACTCCGCCACCCTGGACTTCCCGATCGCCCGCCGTCCCCTCCTCCGCGGAGCCCACATCGGCGATACCGTATGGCCTTCGCGAAGCACGACCCATCCCCGCCACCTGCACCTCTCGCCCAACTGTCAACCGCATCCACGTATCCCACCCGCTACCCCGCAAACGTCCTCCCACCCCACATTCTCAATCGCGCACAGTCCCCGCCCGCGATGGCCCTCCTCTCGGGGCGAAGCTTCCCAGGGAAGCATCACCTTGCCTAACAACGCGTTCTCTGTTACTATGTGCTGGTTGGTTATCCACGCTAAGGTTCTCGCTGAGTCGCCCCAACCTTGCGCTCCCGTCGCGCTTCGCGTTTCAGACCTGCGCCGGGAAGTCCGATTAGGAGAAGCGCCGCGTTATGGAGACAGACACTGCTGGAACAGCCCAAGCTATGCGGGAGCTGGCCGCGCTCCTGCGCGTCAGCGCGTCGGAGTCCGTCAGCCGCTTGCTCAAGGCAGAGCTCTCAAAGGAAACCACCCTAAGGGCGTACCAGGCCACCGATGGCCGCGCGACGCAAGGCCAGGTAGCACAGCGAGCCGGGATCACTCAAAGCACCGTCTCCAAGCTTTGGCAGCGATGGCTCTCCCTGGGGCTCGCCGTCGAGGGTCAGGAGGGCCGGGCCCAGGCACTCTTCGCCCCCGAGGTCTATGGAGTCACTCTCAGGTCGGTCAGGAGCACAGAGACATGAAGAAGCAGACTCGACCCCAGCCAAGCCTGGACGACGATATCTCTCGCAAGCTAGACGTCGTCATCGGGCTCCTAACCGAACTGTGTGCGCTCTGAGGAGGTCACAGAGATAAGACAGCGCATACGCTTGCTCCACGGACTTGACCTGCCCGCCGCGGATATCGCGCGAGCCGTCGGGAAGCCACCCAACTACGTCCGCGCCACGCTGTCACAACTCACGCGGCACAAGACCAAGCGAAGGGTGAAGAGCAATGACAAGCCATGAGGTTCACGAACTTGCAGAACGATTAGACGTGATCGCTAACCTACTCACTACATTGGCGGTCGCGCAGGAAGAGCGTCCCTCCATCGCCAGTCGCATAGTAGTGCTCCACCACGCCGGTCTGCGTCCCGTCGAGATTGCCCGGATCATCCGCAAGTCCACGGAGCACGTTACTGGCGTCATCAGTCGCACGAAGAAGGCGGCCAAGAAAAAGAAGCGGAGGATCGCAAGTGCATGACGAGACGCAGCTTAGTGAGATCGCGCGCAAGCTTGATCTGGTTGTAAGGCTTCTGGCCTGCCAGACGGCCTCGCGGGTCACAGACAAGGGAGGCACTCAGAAGGATCAGATAACCGCGCTAGCCGCCGCGGGCCTAGACAACACAATCATAGCCAACGTGGTCGGCGCGCGTGTGGAGGCAGTGCGTGCCCGACTCTCGGAAGCCAACCGAACCAGGAAGAAATCGAAGCGTCGCTGAGTGCTCACCCGCGCGTACGGCAATCGCAGCGCACTCGCACTCCTAGGCCTCTCGGCTCAGTAAAGCATGCCAAAATCGCAACGCACTAACCCCAAACTCAGGCAGGCACTCCTTAGCAAGCTCCGCGTTAGCCCGCAGAGGCTGTCGCAGAGGGTCAACGAGCTCAAGGCCCGCCTTCCGATGTCCACCGCCAACGCGGTCTACGTCATCGCGCATCAAGAGGGCATCGACATCAGCCGCTACCTCGACCCCGAGACACTCGCTCAGGCCCGCCAGCTCGTCAGGGACCTAACAACGGCCGCACCTCGCGGACCTGTGACCCACGGCCGCGGCGCTCGCGAGCGCACATCCGCCACGCGTAACGTAACAATAACGCTGCCCGGTGCTGAAGAGCTGACGGACCCTTTCCTCCCCCCGGCCGCGGCCGACCACTGCAGGCGTATGGCCGAGCTCTACTCGTATGTCTACGTGTTCGAGAACTCAGTCCGCGCCTTTGTCCGCGAAGTTTTGGAGAAGCACTGCGGGGCCGATTGGTGGGAGAACGCGGTGCCCAGGAGGGTGCGCGACAAAGTCGCGTCACGAAAGGAGAAGCATGGCGACAACCCTTGGCACAGCAGCCCCAGCGCGGACCGGCTCTCCTACGCCGACATCGACGACCTAACTGCCATCATCGACAAGAACTCGAAGCACCTCGCGCCCCTGTTCAAGGGCGTTCGTGAAGGTTACCGGTGGTTGACAAGTAAGCTCAATCATATCGAGCTTCATCGCAATGTGCTCGCTCACAATAACCCCCTCAGCAAGGACAACGCGGACGAACTGAAGCGCTACTGCAGACAGTGGCAGAGACAAGCCAAGAAGGTCAAGCAGCAGATGATCGCAGACTGCAAGTCCCGCGACGCATCTTAGCGGCCGCGGACTCGATTCCCCGGGCCTCCCGCTCCACGCCTCACTCCCTGCCCCTGCCCCACACCCACTTCGCCGCCTCGCAGAACCTCTCCCGCCCACCTTTCCCAATCATCCCCCCCTTGATCTCCGCGTAGGCGTCCAGCAGTCGCTCCCCATCTTCCTCCCTCACCCGTTCCTCTGCCATCTGGCAGAGCTGCCTGCTCTCCATCCTAATATGCCCCCGAAGCAGAGCCGCATACTCCCGCGCATACCCGCCGAAGTCCCCCCTCCCCGCCCGACTGCCCCCACGCCCAACACCCCAAACCACCACCGCACACCGCGTTCGCCCACCTCCTCACACTGCGTCCCATCCACCGTCCCGCCGAAGCGCTGTGCGCACCTCTTAGCGCAACATCCCATCCCAACTGCCTCGACACCGCCCATCCCCCGCCGCCCCGGCCCTCCCCCTCCGCCGCCTCACTGTCGGGCGGCCGTGCGCAGCATCGCCGCCGGCCGTTCGCCCGCCCTGTACCACAGACATGCCGATCCCCCTCATCCGGCGTGCAGGCTCCGCGGCTCCAGCGGACTTAGAGGCTCTAGCAAAACGCCTCTGGTCGGCCTTTACCGTTCGGCAGGAGCTTGCTCCTGCCCCGTTCTGCGCAGGGCGTGGGGGTATTGTTAGAGACTCTTAGCCACGAACCGCACCCCCACCCGCCTCCCACCTTACGAGCAGTCCCATGCCTCTATACCCATCATACGCCTACTTCACAACTCACAATCCCCCCGCACCGACCTGCCCCCCGTGGCCCACGTCAGCCAGCCGCCTGCTTGGCCAAGGGCTGCGCAGCCGCTCTCCGCAAGCCCCGGAACCTGCCCCGCACGGCGAACCGCCAAGCGCCTGTAGGCATGATAGACACCCGCTTGCTGGCATTCCCCGTCGGCCAGCCGCCCCTAGCAGCACTCAGCGCCGCCACACCCTCTCAGCCACCACTCAGCGACGTTGCCCCCCCTAACCCGCACGAGAATGTGCGTTTCCACCTATGCGTATGCCTTTTTTGGCTTGACACGCAGAAAACATCGCCGTAACATAGGCAAAACCGACTGGGGTCGCGGCCGAGTGGGACTGAAGATCGCAGTAGTCAACCAGAAGGGCGGAGTGGGAAAGACGACGACGGCCGTCAACCTGGGCGCGTGCCTCGCGGCCCTCGGCCGCCGAATCCTCCTGGTGGATATGGACCCCCAGGGGAATGCGACGAGCGGCCTGGGTGTGGATAAGGCCGCGCTTGCCACCACGATCTACGAGAGCCTGCGTGACGGCGCCCCCATCGCCTCCGCAATTGTGGATACCGCTGTCGAGAGGCTGTCGATTGTGCCGGCGACCGTAGATCTCGCCGGCGCGGAGGTGGAGCTGGCGAGCGGGATGGCCCGGGAGACGCGCCTGAAGTCCTGCCTCGAACCGGTGACCGGGGGGTGGGACTACCTGCTGGTGGACAGCCCGCCGTCGCTGGGGCTGCTGACGGTGAACGCGCTCACCGCGGCCGACTCGGTGCTCATCCCGATCCAGTGCGAGTACTACGCGCTCGAGGGCCTGGGGCAGCTCCAGAAGACGCTCAACCTGGTGCGCAGGATGCTGAACCCGCAGCTC
>DAOVEW010000076.1 GCA_030668755.1 Bacillota bacterium
CACATCGAATACTGCGCCGAGAACTCAATCGTCGCCGGCTACGCGGACGGCTTCTACCGCCCCTCCAAACTCGTCACCCGCGACCAAATGGCCGTCTACGTAGCGAGGGCATTCGGGCTGATCTGAGAGCCAACTGCGGTATTCCGCAGGCAGAGATCGCGGGCCCGGGGCCGGGCCCGCGATCTCCTTTCTGTTGAGCCGAAGCCTTCGGCTCAGCTCAGTTGCATGCAGATCGGGCCTTGCACTCTCGCCGGATTGTGGTAATACTCTGGCCTCGCGGAGACGGAGTGGCCGGCCCCCCTGCTCTCGGACGGCCCATGGACAGCCAACCGAGGAGGCAAGCCGAGAGCCGGCGAACAACGTGAACGGAGGTGCGCGTTCGTTGCAGAAGCGAGAGGTGAGACTCAGGCGAGGCATGGGCCTCGCGGATGCCACCCTTATCGGCGTGGGCGCGATGGTGGGGGCCGGCATCTTCGTCCTCACCGGCATCGCCGCCGGGGCCGCGGGCCCGGCACTCATACTCGCCTTCGCGCTCAACGGCCTCGTCGCGCTGACGGCCGCCATGTCGTACGCCGAACTCGGCTCCACCTTCCCGCAAGCGGGCGGCGGGTATGCGTGGGCGAAGCTCGCCCTGCCGGCCCCGTTCGGGTTCCTGGCGGGCTGGCTCTCCTGGTTCAGCCACGCGGTCGCGGCCAGCCTCTATGCGCTTGGCTTCGGCTCCTATTTCGGCCAACTGCTCCATAGCTTCGGGCTGGGCGTGCCTTACGTGTCCGAGGCCGCAGAGGTTAAGATCCTGGCAGTGGCGGTGGTGGCATTCTTCGCGCTCGTCAACTTCCGCGGCTCCGCCGAGACCGGCCGGGCAGGAAACCTGATCACGCTCGGCCAGATGCTCATCCTGGCCATATTCGTGCTATCAGGGCTCTGGGTGTTGCGCGGCATGCCGCGTTGGCCCCAGAGTTTCACGCCTTTCTTCCCCACAGGCGTCTCCGGATTGCTTATGGCAATGGGCTTGACATTCGTCGCCTTCGAGGGCTACGAGATCATCGCCCAATGCGGCGAAGAGGTCCGGAATCCCCGGCGCAACATCCCGCGCGCGATCTTCCTCGCGGTCGCCGCGGTGGTCCCGCTGTACGTCCTCATCGCCTTCATCATGATGGCGGCATCCAAGGGGCCGGCCGGAGTGCCCACATGGCAGTTCCTGGGCGACCACGCCGAGCTGGCCGTCCTCGAAGCGGCGCGCCAGTTCGCTCCCGGCGGCATTGGTCTCCTCTTGCTCGGCGGTCTCTTCGCAACGACCTCGGCGTTGAACGCCACCCTCTACTCATCTTCTCGCGTCTCTTTCGCAATGGGCCGCGACTTCAACCTCCCAAGCGTATTTGCCCTGGTCCATCGCAGACGGCGCACGCCCCACGGCGCGATCCTTGTCTCGTCTATGGTCATCATCGTAATGGCAATTGCTCTGCCAATACAGGACGTCGCCAGCGCCACCGACATCACCTTCATGTGTCTCTTTGGCATGATCAACATATCCGTCATCGCGCTCCGCTACCAGCGGCCCGGGGCCAAGCGCGGCTTCAGGGTCCCCTTCTCGCCCTGGCTGCCTCTCCTCTCGACCATCTGTCTCTTTTTTCTGGCCGCGTATCTGTTCCGTTTCAGCAGCATGGCCTGGTATGTGACGGCCGGATGGATAGCGCTGGGCCTCATCGTCTTCCGCGAGTACGCGAGCAAGCGCGAGCAGGAGGAGACGGGATCGCGGGTTCTGCTCGAGGAGAGCACCATCGAGCCGATCAAGGAACCCGTCTTGGTGGCCCTGGGCAACCCGCAGACCGCAGAGCCCCTGACGCGCATCGCGTGCGCCATCGCCCGACATCGCAGCACATCGGTCATCGCGCTGCACGTCGTAAAGGTCCCGGCCCAGCTGCCCCGGTCCGAGGGGCGCCGGTTCCTGGAACGGGCGGAGCCCCTCTTCGAGGCGGCCGTCGCCGTCGGCGAGCAGATGAATACCGCGGTCTATGGCGCTCTGTGGGTGTCGAGTGACCTGCACAAGGGCCTGCTGGAGGCGATTGAGGAGAAGCAGCCATCCCTGGTCGTCCTCGGCTGGCGCGGCTATACGCGCGCCCGCGCGCGCCTCTTCGGAACCACCCTGGATCCAGTCCTGCTGGCGGCACAGGCCGACGTCGCACTGCTCCGACGGTGCAACAAGAAGACGGAGTTCAAACGCGTGCTCGTCGGGGTCACGGCCAGCCCCCACGCGCTCCTTGCCATAGAGATCGCCCAGGCCCTGGAGCAGCAGCTCAAGGCCAAGCCGCGCTACCTGCACATCATCAAGCGGGGGACACCAATGGACGATGCCACCGAGAGCGCTTTCCTCGGCGGCGCTTCCGCCCGCGACGCCGAGATAGACCTCGATGTGGTCCAGGCCGCGTCCACCGCCCGGGGCATGATCGAGGCGTCGAAGGAGGCCGATCTCCTGGTGCTCGGCGCAGCGCGGGAAGGGATTCTCAGCCAGCTCGTCTTTGGCGAGAAGACGCGCACGATGGCCCGAGGGGCTCGCTGCGCTGTTCTGCTCGCCAAGCGTAGACCGAGCAAGGGGCTTTCGCTTCTGCGGCGCCTGTTCACAAGGCAAGAGGGCTAGCAGCGGCGAGCTTGGGTCGGACTGCGGCCTGGAGGAAGCTGATGCAGATCAGGGAATTCCAGCGTCTTATCGAGCAGATCTACTTCGAGAAAGACAGCGCCCGCGGCATTGAGGGGACCTTCCGGTGGTTCGTGGAGGAAGTGGGAGAGCTCGCCCGCGCTATCCGCCGCGGCGACCCCAGGCAGCTCTCAGAGGAGTTCGCGGACGTGCTCGCATGGCTGAGCACGATGTCCAGCATCTGCGGCGTCGATCTCGAAGAGGCATCACGTAAGTACGCGGCCGGCTGCCCCAAGTGCGCCCAGATCCCCTGTCAGTGCCCTGAGTGAGCCCCGCCCCAGCCCGGCGGACGACAGGCGCCGACGCGGACGTCAGTGGACGGTCGGCTCACCGGGCTCGACCACCATGGCTCCCGGAGACAGCTCGACTCCGCTGTCCCTGAGGGCCCCGTGCAGGCGCTCCAGCAGATCGTCCTCGATATAGATAGGCGACTCGGTCCGCAGCGCTATGGCAATCGCATCGCTCGGCCGGCAGTCGATGCTCGCTGACTGATCGCCGTTCCGCAGCCACAGGTCAGCGTAGTAGGTGTTCTCCCGCATGTCGCTGATGACGACCCGCTCCACCGTCACCTCGACCTTCGAGAGGATCAGCGCTATCAGATCGTGCGTCATCGGGCGCGGCGCGCTCTGCTTCTCCAGCTCCATACTGATGGCAGTCGCTTCCGAGACGCCCACCCAGATGAAGACCGCTCGCCGCCCCTCCGTCTCCCGGAGGACAACGATCGGATTGCCCTTCCAATCTAGGGCCACCGCCTCTACCTTGAGCTCTACCGCGCTCAACGCGAGCTCCTCGCCTCCCACACTGACGCCGTCTGCTCTGATACCCAAGAGTAGCCCGATGGCCGGCAAAAGTCAACGGCACCCGCGTCGTGCGAACGTCCACCTGTGGCCACACAGACCAAAGTCTCCAAATCATCCGCTTGACAATCGGTGCCGCCGAACGCTATCATACGACGGCCAGGGCGGCTAGTAACTGTCTCCCCCAAGCGAGGCGAGAGCCTCGTTGGTTTTTTGTCAGCAGGGAGACCAATGAGCCAGCAGTTCCGGGGACCAATGCGGGCGGTCGGGGTTGTCGGCGGCCTGGGCTTCGTTCTCGGCGCCATGACCGGCCTCGGTGCCTTGCTCGGCTACTATCTGGATCAGCGGTGGGGAACCGCCCCGTGGCTCACGTTGGCCGGGACTCTTTGTGGTATGGGCGCAGGGTTCATCGAAGTGTTCTCGGTAATCCGCCGGGCCGCGGGTGACCAGTGAGGGGAGCAGCCGGCAGGTGAGCGAAGGCATAAGAGGGGAAGTCGACAGGCTCCACATAGGCCTCGCAGAGAAGGTTGAGCGGTGGTCGGTGCTCGTGCTGGCCCTCGCGGTCGCGGGCGCGCTGGCAGTCGACCGCGGCGCGGCGGCCGGCATAGCTCTCGGAGGGGGCGTCAGCCTGGGACTGTTCGGTCTGCACCGCGCGCTCGTGCGATCCTGGCTCGAGCCGACCCGCCGCCGACGGCGCGCGCGAATCTGCTTCTGGGCTGTCTGGTTCCTCAAGTGGCCGGCACTTGGCCTGCTGCTGTACGCGAGCATCAGCAGAGCGTGGGTCACACCTCTCTGGCTCTGCGTCGGAGTCGGGCTGGTGCCCGGCGTGACAACCGCGCTGGCGGCGCGTGCTCTCCTCATTGATGGATGGCGACATGCCGCGGCGAGGGCGAGGCCGTGATGGCTCACAGGCGCTTCTGGGGCGCTGCTGCCGCGTGGGCCGCCGGGCTCTCGGCAACCGCGCCCGCGGCGGCAGCCGAGGAGGGGCTACCCCATCCCGTCACCTGGCTCAATTGGCTGTCCTCCGTGCAGATCGCCGGACATCGCGTGCTCGCCGGCGATGCGGCCCTCGCCTTTGCATGGTCGCTGGTCGCCGCGGCACTCCTCGCCGCCATATGCGCTATTGGCACGCGGCGGCTCTCCAAGAGACCAACCGGCTTGCAGACGCTGCTGGAACTCATAGTCGGCGGGCTTCGCAGTATGGTCGTCGGCGTGATCGGCCCTCGGGGAGTCGAGTTCGTTCCCTTCATCGGCACGCTCTTTCTCTACATCTCCGTCATGAACCTCATGGGGCTCGTTCCCGGCTTCATGGCCCCGACATCCAACCTCAGCATTACGGCCGCGTTGGGTCTAACGGTTTTCGTCGTCGTACAGTACTGCGGGTTCAAAGAGCAAGGCGTCGGCTACATCCAGCACTTCGTTGAAGGCGTTCCCATGCGGTTCCCGTACCTGGTGCTCGCGCCGCTCGTGCTTGCGGTGCACCTTGTCGGCGAGGTCTTCCGCCCCGTGACACTGGCGCTCCGGCTTTTCGGCAACCTCATGGCCGAGGAGACGGTCGTTCTCATTCTCATCGGGCTCGTGGTGGGCCCCGCGCGACATTGGATTCCAATCCCGATCCAGTTGCCCAACCTGGTGCTCGGGATGCTCGTCTCACTGGTGCAGGCGGCCATTTTCTCGATGCTCGCCGCCGTCTATATCGCTGGCGTGGTGCACGAGCCGGAGGCTCTGGACGAATAGCCCATCCGGGTCGCTGAGGATTGTTGGAAAGGAGAGATCTATGCTGTACCTATTCGGACTTGCGCTGACGACGGGCTTTGTCGTGACGTTCGCCGCGATTGCGGGAAGCGTGAGCCAAGCGCGTGCCATCACTTCGGCGCTGGAGGCGACCGCGCGGCAGCCGGAGGCCGGCGGACGCCTCTTCACGCTGATGATCTTGGGGCTGGCCTTCATCGAATCGCTGACCATCTACGCGCTGGTCATCAGCTTCGTGCTGTGGGGCAAGCTGCCCGCGGCCGAGGAAGTGTTGAAGGTGCTCGGCGCAGGATAACGGCCCGACACTCGGGAGCGCAGACAGGAACGAGGCGATGGGAGAGGGAGCGGGCGTATTCAGCATAGATCCCGCCGTCTTGCTGCTGCAGATCGTAGGGTTCGTCATCCTCTACCTGCTGCTGCGGCGCTTCCTCTTTGGGCCCCTGCTGGGGGTGATGGACCAGCGAGAGAAGGAGATCGAGGAAGGGCTGGAGCGAGGGGAGCAGGCCGAGCGCCGACTAGGGCGCATCGACGAAGAGCGCCGGCAAGTCCTCGGCGAGGCCCGTGAAGAGGGACGGGAGCACGTCAGGCAGTCAGTGCGGGAGGGCGAGCAGGCTCGCGAGCGGATGCTGAAGGATGCCCGGGAGGATGTGCAGCAGCTTCACGAACGGGCGCGCGAGTCCCTGAAGCTCGAACGGGAGGAGGCCATGCTCGAACTTCGCCAGCAGGTGGTGGATCTCGCGCTGCTCGCGGCCCGCCAGGCGGTGCTGGGCCGGCTGGACGAAGACCAACACCGCCGGGCGATAGATGACTTCATCGCCGACTTGGAGAAGCAGCCGTGACTGCCTCCCGCATCGCTTCGCGATATGCTGAAGCTCTGCTGGGAGTGGCGCAGGCGCGAGAGTCCACCGAAGACCTGCGGGGCGAACTGCGCACGCTTGTCGAAGTTGTGCGCGGGAGCCCCGAGCTCGGCCGCCTGTTGGAGCGCCCGGA
>DAOVEW010000026.1 GCA_030668755.1 Bacillota bacterium
TGCTCGAGCTCCTGGATACGTCCGGTGATGGTATCCATCTGCTGCTTGAGCCAGTCGGCCTGGCCGCGGAGCATCTGGATCTCATTCTCCGGAGAGGGGGCACCCGCGGCGACCGCGGGACCATAGTCGGGACCATACTCGGGACCATACTGCGGGAACGGCATTGCCGGGTACGCGGGAGGGGCAGAGCCCCAGCCTCCGCGCCCCCAGCCGCCGCCCCAGCCGCGACGCCAGGCCATGCCCATGCCTCCGCCCCGGCCCCAGCCCATGCCGCGGCCGCCGTAGGGGTTCATGTAACCTGGCACCGGGTAGCCAGCACAGTAGCCGGCCCCCCTTCCTGTCATCGGGCCCATTCCGCCGGGTCCAGTTCCATCTCCGCGTGGCATACTCTTTCTCCTTTCTCGTGTGAGCGTGTCAGTCGTGTATCACACTGTCCTGCGCTGAGGCGCTACCATCGCCAACCCCGGCCTCGGCCGAAGCCGCGACCACGACCCCAGCCTGCGCCACCTGCCCAGCCGCGACGCCAGGCCATGCCCATGCCCCAGCCGCCGCCGCGGCCCCGGCCCATGCCGAGTCCCCGGCCCATGAAGGGCGCGTAGGATGGGTAGGGTCCCGCCATCGCGGACTGGTACGGCAGGCCGTAGGCCGGGTAGGCCGCGCCAAACCCGCGGCCGCCGTAGGGGTTCATGAATCCGGGCGTCGGATAGCCGGCGCAGTACCCGGCAGCCCTGCCTGTCATAGGACCCATTCCCATGGGGCCAGTTCCATTTCCCGCTGGCATCTGTGTCACCTCCTTCTAGCTAACTCGCAGTATACCCGCGCTGCCCGAGGGCAGGCACGGAGTTGATGTTGCATGATGAGAGCTCACAGCACCGGCCTCCGTTGGAGCGTCTCCGACATATCGAGCGGATGCACGGTCGGACGTGAGGCCTCGTAGACGGAGACCGCGGGGAGGCCGGAGAAGGCTTTCTTGATTTCGGCGAGAGCCTCGGGGGCCAGCGGCTTTACAGCGCAGGGACGCAGAGGGGTATTGACCTCGATCTCATAGGGGTCAAGCTCCCGCGCCAGCGCGGCCAGCGCCTCTGCTTGATCTTGGTTGGCCTGATAGAACATCATCTGAAGGGCGAAATGTCCTTTATATTCACGACGGAATGAGTGCAGCCCGGCGAGGATATTGTCGAAGGTGATTCCGGGGGCCGGCCGGTTTACGCGGCGCAGCAGATCCTCGGTCGGAGCGTCGAGCTTGGCGACCACTTGGTCGGCCTCGGCAAGGTCGCGACGCACCGCCGGGTCGTCGATCAGCGAGGAGTTGGTGAGGACGGCGACGGGTGCGGCGAGATGCCGCTTCATAAGACGGATCGCTGCGCCCAGGTTGGCCGCGAGGGTTGGCTCGGCGGTGCCGGAGAAGGTGACGTAGTCTATCTCAAGGGGTGGGAGCTGCTCCACTTCGCGGGCGAGACCTTCGAGGCTGACGAACTCGCGCCGCTCGGCGCTGTGGCGCCGAGTGGGGCCGAGCTGGCAGTAAGCGCAGTCGAAGCTGCACGTCTTCTCCGCCCGCGACACCATGTCCACTCCAAGCGAGCGTCCGAGCCGCCAGGATGGCACGGGACCATAGATTATCCGATCACACGTCGTTCCCATCATGCCCCGCATTCTTCAGTATGAGGTCTCCCACGGAGACGCCGAGATCGCGTGCGATGGTTTCGCACTTCACCACGAGCAGGAAGAAGATCCCATCCGCCGATTCGCTGAGCGCTTCGTAGTTGGCCTGGCCCTTCGCGATAATTACGTCCGCCTCCCGGAACGCGCAGCGCAGGTCGCTGGAGGCGTCGGCGAGGTCCGGCCGGGGCCAGCCATCGCCGGTGGGTATGAGTGCCGCCAACTCGCGGAGGCCGAGAGACTCGGCGTCTTCCACGGTGGCGTCGTTCAGGAGCGGGCGCCCCTTGACTGCCAGTGTGATTCGACGGGGGAGGAGCCGCTCCAGAAGGAGGCGGTCGAAGACGATCTCGCCGGCGTTGTCCGCGAGGTAGAGAACGTGGTCGGCCTGCGCCAGCGCGCCCTGCAAGTCGGCGTAGTGGTCTATGGTGAAGCGACGGTTCATAGCCTTGTCAATGGCGGCGCCGAAGTCGAAGACCTTGCCGATGGCTGCGTCCGCGATGTTCCCCGCCGCTGCCAGCTTCGCGGCAGCGAGGAATGGATCGGGCGCGGCCGCCGCGAGCTGGGCGGCCTTCGGATACGCGCGGAGCGCCGTCTTGTTGCTCTCGGCTTTGACCTCCCGGTACGGGTCTTCGCAGCCAGCGATATCGCGAACGAGCGCATGTATGCGCGGCGCTATGTCGACCGGCCGCGCGTCGAGGGAGGCGGACTGCAACTCGCGCAGCACCGCCTTCACCACCGTATGGCGAAGCCGCTCGTCGTCTGTTGCCATTTTCGAAGCCTCGACCGCCTGGCGGAGCAGGCAGGGGAGGCATTCCAGGTAGGTCCTCATGTGCGCTCCCGCTCGATCTCCATCATTGAAATGCCGCTAGTGCTCACACATGCTCTCCCCGGCGCGCAGGTTGCCGCGCTCGAGGGCGCTCACGGCATCGTCAACCGTGCCGGAGATGCCGACGATCGTCCGTATCTGCTTCTCGTCGAACAGCATCTGAGCACGCGGACCCATGCCGCCGGCGACGATGCAGTGCACACCGCGTTCCGCCAGGTAGGCGGGCAGGAGGCCGGGTGCGTGCCCCGGGTTCGGGAGATGCTCCCGGTGGGCCGTCTCGCCGTCCTCAATGTCCACAATCGTGTATCCTTCACATCGTCCGAAGTGAGGAGCCACTCCGCTGCCGTCGGTCGAAATCGCGATACGCACTTGTCTCCTCCTGGAGGCGTTATAGGTCGAACCGATAGCCAACTCCGCCCGGGTCGAAGACGTCGCCCAGCTCCGCAGCGAGGCGTGCACTCGCGCGGAAGCCCGTGCAGTGGCAAGCCACGACGCGAGCGATGTCCAGGCGGCGGAATTCCTCGATGGTCCGCCCGATCTGGTGTTCGTCGGCCGGGCCGAGGTGGGTGCCGCCGATGACCGCGTGGATGCGCTCCACGCCCGTGAGCTGCATGGCGTGCCGAAGGGTGTTGACAACGCCCCGGTGGGAACAGCCCACCAGGACCACCAGCCCCCGGCGGGTGTTGACCACGACTGCTTGCTCGTCGTCGAACTGGTCTCTGCGCGTGCGCCCGTTCACCCCGACGGCGAAATAAGAGGGGATGGCCTCGAAGTCGGTGTTCCGCGCTATGGGCCCGGTGGTGAACACGCCGCGCAGCAACTCCTGGCTCCCGGACTCGAGGCTCAGCACCGCGCCTCGCCGCATCAGGTCGTGGGGGCCGTGACCGAGGCCTATCTCGCGGGGCTTGCGCCCCCGGCGCCGAGCGTACTTGGGTGTGAAGACGTCGGGATGTGCGACGATCTCCCGCGGGCCGAAGGCGGCGAGAAGCAGAGGCAGGCCGCCGGTATGATCGTAGTGTCCGTGGCTCAACACGACCTTCCGCGCGAGGGCCAGATCGATGCCGAGCCGCGCAGCATTGCCCAGGAAGATGCCGCTCTGGCCCACGTCAAAGAGCAGATGCCTGTTGTCGCTCTCCACGAGCATGCAGAGGCCATGCTCGGCAAGCACGCCCTCGCCGGGCCCGACCGAGTTGTCGGCCAGCATCGTTACGGTGAGGTCGCGCGCACGCTCAGGCATCGGTCTTCTCCCGTGCAGCGAGTGATTCGGTGATCCGCTCTACGAGTTCGTCGAACGGGTTGTGCTGGTACGATTCGATCTTGCCGTTATCGCACAGGGCGGATAGGTTTGGATCGACCGGGATGCTCGCCAGGAGAGGGACCCCGGCATCGTCCGCAGCTCCGTCGGCGCGCGAGGGACCGAAGAGAGCGATTCGAGACCCGCATTCTGGACACCTGACGTAGGCCATGTTCTCCACGAGGCCGAGCACGGGCACCTTCAGGAGTGCGGCCATCTTGATCGCTTTGCGCACGATCATGCCCACCAGCTCCTGCGGGGAGGACACCACGAGCAAGCCGTGCAAGGGCACCCGCTGCATCACGGTGAGAGGGACATCGGAGGTGCCCGGCGGGAGGTCTATGACGAGGTACTCAATCCCGTTCCAGTCCACGTCGGTTATGAACTGCTCGACGGCCCGAGAGACCAGAGGGCCGCGCCAGACCACCGGGTCGTCCTCGTTTTCCATCAGCAGATTGAGGGACATGATACGAATGCCGAACTGGTTCGTGCGAGCCGGTTGAATGCGCTCGGATTCGCTGTCCCGGACGCGGGCCACGCCGAACATCCTCGGGATGCTCGGGCCCGTCACGTCTGCATCCAAGATGCCCATCTTGAATCCCTTGCGGGCAAGGGCAACGGCCAGAAGCCCGGCGACGAGCGACTTGCCGACACCGCCTTTGCCGCTCAGCACTGCCAGACAGCGGACATCCCGCGGCAGTTGACCTGCGAGGTCAGCCGTGTTTCCGGCAGCTGATGGTTCTCTCTGCGCCACGTTCTCTCTCCACGGAACCGGCCGAACGCGCTGCGAACCCCGGCCTCAGGTTCCGTCTTCGTGTTAGCTGCAACTTACACCTAATGCAACCGACCTGCCACCCGAAAGCGTTCGTCGATGGGTGGTATCGGAGCCCCTACGCACCGCGTCGGGTGCCGCTGGCTTTGCGGTGCGAACCAGCATTGAGGGCGCTGCGGCTTTCCTGAGTCAACCGGCCTATTGACCCGACGATGCCGTCCATGACCTGCACCCACTCATCGAGGTGCTCCCGTCCGCGCGGGGTGAGCGCGTACACGCGCCGGGCGGGCCCGCCACCGCTGGTGTCCCAGGTCGAGGTCACACAGCCGCTGGACTCCAGGCGGCGAAGGGCGCGGTAGACTGCGGCTCCGTCCACGCCCGCGTGCGTCACGTTGAACGGCGCGGCCTCTGCCGATATCTGGTACCCGTGGGCTGTTCCGAGCCGGGCCAGCGTCAGGAGGACGATGGGCTCGCAGAACCTGTAGAGATTGCCCATCTCGCAGGTGCAGGGCCCGCGCCCGCCGCGACTGCAGTGTCCGCGCCTATGTCTCATCGTCGCTATCTGCAACTTACATCTATATTATACCGCACATAGCCCGTCTGTCAACCCCAAATTGTCCCCCATTTGTCACCCGTTCTCTCCTCCGGCGGTCTGGGGCTGGGGGGACTTGGATTCCCCCGAGCGCCAGCGCAGCCTGGGGGCGATGGCGCTCTGAGGACAGCCTTCGATGCAGTCGCCGCAGAGCACGCAGTCGGGCGTGCCGGGTGTGGTGTAGACCCGACACTCTCGCGGGTACTTGCCGCAGCCGGTGCATTTGGCCATGTCCCGGCCAAGGCGGAACAGGCTTATCCGATTGGCGATGCTCAGGAGCGCTCCGAGCGGGCACAGGTAGCGGCACCATGCTCGGGTGAGCGCGAGGGCGAGCAAGACTCCGGCAACGAGCACCACCACTCGGACCCGGGAGTGAATGTCGTAGGTGAGCCAGCTCACCCGAACCGCGTCCAGGCTCCAGTTGCCATGCCCGCGAACCGGGATGGCGAACCGGGTGTTCAGCAGATAGAAGGCAACGATTATGAGGACGAGCATCGGATACTTGAGGGCCTTCAACCAGCGGTCGATGCGGCCGAAGCGAGGGAGACGAAGCGCCCGCAGTTTGGGTATGCGACCGAGCAGATCCTGCACCGCGCCCATCGGACAAGCCCAACCGCAGAAGACTCGGCCCGCGAGCAGGCTCGAAACCACCAGAAAGCCGATCACCCATGGCTGAAGCCAGGTGCCCGGGCAGACGCGCATGGGGCAGTGCGTGCACGACACAAAGGGCACGCCGTAGGGACACCGCAGCGCTCCCACCCAGAGCCACTCTCCGGTCAGCGCCAGCGCGCCAAGCTGCACCACTTGGCGAACGGGCGCGATGACCTTACGGGGTCTGCGGGGCTGGCTCATGAGAGGGCTCCTGGGGCAGAGGGAGGCTCGAGGCTAGGACGGCCTCGCGCTGGAGCGCGCGGGAGATGGCCTCTTCCGCTTTCTCGGCCCAAGGGGTATCCGGATACTCCTCTATCGCCCGCTGCCAGGTGGCCAGGGCGAGATCAGGACGCCCGCGCAAGTGCTGGGTCACCCCGAGCTTGTAGCACGCCTCCGCCTGGAAGGGGTTTGGCTTCCCTGCGGTGAGCAAGACCATAACTTTCAGGTATTCCTTGCTCGCAATCAGAGGCAGGCCGGAGTCTACCAATTGATTAGCTAAGTGGAACCGCTTGACCAGCTGCGACGGAAGGTCTGCAGGCACTGCTGGAGCGGGCCGGCCCGAATCGGAGGAGAACGGATCGGTGATTGCTACGGCCGCCAGCGCGCGATTGGCGCGATCGGCCCAGGGACTGTCGGGGAAGTCGGCGACAAGGCGGTGCCACTGCCGGGCCGCGGCGTCGCGCTCTCCCAGCCGGTAGGCGCAGACGCCCATGCGATAGCGGGCATATGCTTTGTGGGGATTGTCGCCTCCCTTCGGGGTGTACAGGTCCAAGAGCACCTTGGTGTACTCCTGGAGGGCGTAAGTGTAGATGCCGTTTTCGAAGAGGTCTTCGGCGTAGCTTAGGCCCTGGTCAGGCCCGGTGTCATAGCCGCGGAAAGGCCGCCACTCGCGCTCGCTCTGGGGGATCGGGGCTGCGGCCGCGTACATGCCGCAGGTCTTCAGCACGGCCTGCCAAGCGGCGATGCTGGCGCGGGCCTTCTGTGCCTCGGGCGAATCCGGGTAGTCCTCGACCAGTCGCTGCCACTGCTGAACCGCGCGCTCGGGATGGCCCAGGGAGGCCTGACAGACTCCCGCCCGGAAGCGAGCCTTCGGGGCGTGCGGGGCGTTGGGATAGGAGTTCGGGACCTTGAGATGGTCTCGCACACCGAAGGTGTAGAGCCTCACGGCCCGGTCTCCCTCGCCGATGAGAAGCTGGCGCTCGGCGGGAGGGGTATTAGCAGTGATGTAGGGTTCCGTGGGGGCAGGGGGCTTGGGGGGAGGTTCTCTGCCGATGGCCTTCAGCGCCGCGCGCGCACGCTCGGCCCACTCATTTCCTGGATGACGCTGGATCGTCTTCTCCCACTGAGAGACAGCGACACCGGACCAGCCCCTGCGGAGAGCGATGGCGCCGATCTCGAACTCGGCCCGCGCCTCCTGATCCGAGGGGCCAAAGTAGTAGAGGATCTGAACCCAACGCCTCATCGCCTCATCCCAGTCTTCGTTGGCCGCCATCTCCTCGGCGAGCCCGATCTGCACGGGGACAGACTTCGGGCCTTTTTTCGCCGCCGCGTCCACTCGAGAGCAGAGCCCCGAGAGCGCTACCAGCGCTCCCA
Source organism: Bacillota bacterium (assembly GCA_030668755.1). Taxonomy (GTDB): domain Bacteria; phylum Armatimonadota; class Hebobacteria; order Hebobacterales; family Hebobacteraceae; genus DAOVEW01. The sequence continues at coordinate 7,388 of DAOVEW010000026.1, forward strand.
CAAGCACCGAGGCGCGACGGGTGAAGCTCGTCCAGGCAAATCTTGGGACAACTGGTTTCATCGGTTCTGCCTCCTTTGTCGTCTCGCGGGCGGGGGCTGCTGAGTGCCGCTGGCTTCAGACCGCTGGGGCCCGCCTTTTCGGCCCCCTCGTTCCACCCTCATCTTGAAGAGCGGCTTATAGCGCTCGGCCTCCGGGGACAGCCTGTGGATGTAGCCGTGCCTCTGACAGGCCTCGAGACCAAGCTCGCCCTTGAGCCCATCAATGTACCGCTTGGCCAGCTCCGGGTGCTTGCTCTCAGCGATCGGAGCAGCGCGCTGCGGGATGGCGCCGTGCCCTTCCTTCATGGAGGCCATCACTTTGACGGGGACGGGCACCACCTCGACCTTTCCTTTGTTCTCAGCAACGGTGGTCATGCTCCGGCGTGTCACGCTGGCGTGCGCCCGGCCTTCGATCACCGGTGGAAACACTTTCCAGCCGCAGTCATGGGCCTCGATGGCATTTCGCACATAGCCGGCCCAGATACCGGGCTCGATCACCTCGTCGGCGGTTTGAAGGATGATCTGCACCACTTTGCCGGAGGGCCCGGAGGAGGTGGGAGCGTAGACGGTCTTGACATCGGGCCGCTTGAGATCTTCGAGGCCCCGAACATTGCCAGGATTG
>DAOVEW010000381.1 GCA_030668755.1 Bacillota bacterium
CGCCAGGTGACCTGAAGAGGAAGCTCGGGGTGCTGGCGTTGAGCGAAGGGTCGCTGCCCGAAGGGCTGGGTCTCCTCGTCTCGCACCACTCGGAGTCGGAGCCGTCCGACTACGAAGACGCGGAATACTTAGAGATGCTGCCAGCGTTGGACGGCGAGGCAGAGGAGATCACGCGCGCCGCGCACGGGGTCTTCTCAGGACAGGCGCTGGCTCAGATCACAGACGAGCAAGCCGATGCCGAGATGGAGGCTCTGCACCGGCGGTCGGATCGGCTTGCCAAGCTTGCGGAGCAGATGCGCGTTTCATCTCTGCTGGACCCGGCGCACCGCTACCGCTTGCTGGCGTACAACCTGCTGAACCAGTCGAACTTCGAGGGGCTGATGTACTTTCGCACGCGGGACGTAGAGCGCAAGCGGCGGGCGGAGCTGCTGAGGGCCGCTTCTGGCAAGGCGCGGGCGCAGGCCGAGCGGCTGGGGGAGGCGCTGCTCGGGCGAGCGAAGGCCGCGGGTGAGGAGTCGGAGGGTGAGGGGTGAGGCTGCTGCTGCACTGCTGCTGCGGGCCGTGCGCGACGGAGGTCGCGGATCACTTCCGCGGCCTGGGATACGAAGTGACGGGGTGGTTCTTCAACCCCAACATCCACCCGGAACAGGAGCGCCGGCGGCGTGAGCGGACGCTCGGGGCGGCGGCGGAAGCGATCGCCCTTCCGGTGCTGCCGAACGGGCCGGGCATGGGGCTGGGCGAGTTTCTCCAGGCGATAGCGAGGGAAGGTGGTACGCGCTGTCGGACCTGCTATACGCTGCGGCTGGCGGCCACGGCGCGGGAGGCTGCGCAGCGGGGCTTCCAGGCCTTCTCCAGCACTCTCCTGATCAGCCCCTACCAGGCGCTGGATGTGATTGAGGAGGTGGGCAGGGAAGAAGGCAGGCGGTTCGGAGTTGATTTCTGCTTCGCGGACCTCCGTGAGAAGTACGGCGCGAGCTGTGAGCGGGCGCGGGAGTTGGACCTGTACCGACAGAACTACTGTGGGTGCTTGTTCAGCGCGCTGGAGCGAGCAGAGCGCAGAGCTGGACGCGCGGCCGCAAAAGGGCTCAGGGCGGCCGCTCGCCGCTGATTCGGGGTAGAACAGCCACGGCAGATGGGACGAATGCTGATCTGGGTTGGCGCCGGCCTGGCGGTGCTCGGGTTGGTCATGATCGCGATGGGCGCTTTGCTCTCCGCATTGGGGGCGAGGGGCGGGCGCCTTCTGCCCGGCGATATCGTGATCTCGCGGCCCGGGTTCATATTCGTACTCCCCATTGGTACGAGCCTCGTATTGAGTGTGGTGCTGACTCTGCTGCTCTGGCTGATCGCGGCATCACGACGCTGAAGACGCGCACTGCGCGGGACTCGAACGCATGAACATAATCGTAGCTCCTGACAGCTTCAAGGGAAGCCTGACCGCAGCCGAGGCAGCGGACGCCATCGTCCAAGGCGTGCGGGATGTTATGCCCGAGGCCGAGATCGTCTCGATCCCCCTGGCCGACGGCGGTGAGGGCACGGTGGAGGCGTTGGCGCTCGCCACAAGGGGGAGAATTCTGCAGGCAGAGGTGACCGGGCCTATGGGGGACCCGGTGGAGGCGAGTTACGGAATGCTGGGAGACGATGTGACCGGGGTGGTGGAGATGGCGCAGGCCGCGGGGCTCTCGCTCGTGCCTGCCCAGAAACGGAACCCCCTGCTCGCCACCACGTACGGGGTCGGGGAGCTGATGCGAGCCGCGCGGGATGAGGGATGCAGGCGGCTGATCGTGGGCCTGGGCGGAAGCGCGACCTCGGACGGTGGCGCCGGGATGGCTCAGGCCTTGGGGGTGAGGCTGTTGTCGGGCGACGGCGGCGACCTCAAGCGCGGGGCGGCGGCTCTGATGAGCTTGGAGCGCATCGACACCTCCGGGCGCGACCCGCGCGTGGAAGAGGCTACCATCTACGCCGCCTCGGACGTAACCAATCCGCTGTGCGGGCCGGAGGGCGCGGCCGCGGTGTACGGCCCCCAAAAGGGTGCCGACGACCAGATGGTGAGGAGGCTGGACCAGGCTCTGGCTCACTTCGCCGAAGTGGTGGAGCGGGACCTTGTGATCGACGTGCGGGAGATGTCGGGAGCGGGGGCGGCCGGGGGACTCGGCGCCGGGCTGGTCGCGCTCTGTGGGGCCGAGATCCGTTCGGGCCCGAGCTTGGTGCTGGAGCTGCTCGGTTTCGAGGAGTACCTCGAGGCGGCAGACCTCGTTCTCACTGGCGAGGGAAAAGTGGACAGGCAGATCGAGTTCGGAAAGGCGATCAGTGGGGTGGCGATGCTGGCAGAGAAACATAGCGTACCCGTCGTGGCCTTCGCAGGAAGCCTCGAAGAGGAGCAGGCGGACCTGGTCGAGCGCGGCATCAGCGCGGTGGTGCCGATCGCGCCCGGGCCGATAGAGGAGGCGGCGGCGATGGCGCAGGCGGGCGAGCTGCTTCAGGCGGCGGCCGAGCGAGCGATGCGACTCCTGGTGCTCGGGCGCGGTCTCGGGGATGGCCGGTGGTGGCTGGGGCACCGCGAGGAACGGAATTGAAGCCGGCCCCGCCGGACGCGGCCGCCGAGCAAGCGTCGGCCGGTCTGCACGGTCGATGCCCTCTCACAATCGGGCGTGGGTGGAAACGAGGGTGGTCTGTGCTATGCGGAATCTGCTGAAGCCAAGTCTGCTGGC
>DAOVEW010000247.1 GCA_030668755.1 Bacillota bacterium
CTCCAGACCCTCGCCCGTCGCTGCCGATATCACGGCCGCATGCTCCTCTCGCTTCGCCCGGCTTTCCAGCCAGATCCGGTCCGGCACGAGGTCGCACTTGTTGAACGCCACCACCACCGGCTTCTCGGCGCACTCCAGATCGACCAGCACCCGCCGCGCCGCCTCGATCTGCTCCTCCATCTGCGGGTGCGACGCGTCCACCACGTGCACCAGCACGTCCGCCGCCACCACTTCCTCGAGCGTCGCCCTGAAGGCGGCCACCAACTGGTGCGGCAGATTGCGGATGAACCCCACCGTGTCCGCCAGCAGCGCCTCCCGGCCATCCCTGAGGCGAACTCGCCTGATCGTCGGGTCGAGCGTGGCGAAGAGCGTGTCCTCCACAAACACGCCCGCCCCCGAGAGGACGTTCATCAGCGTTGACTTCCCCGCGTTCGTATACCCGACCAGCGCCGCCACCGGCGCCCCCGACTCCTTGCGGCGCCTGCGCTCCATCCCCCGCCGCTTCCCGATCCGCTCGACCTGCTTGCGCAGGACAGTGAGCCGCTTCCGAATCCGGCGGCGGTCCGCCTCCAGCTTCGTCTCTCCCGGCCCTCGTGTCCCGATGCCTCCGCCGAGCCGCGACAGCTCCGTACCCCTGCCCGTGAGCCGCGGCAGCAGGTAGGTCAACTGAGCCAACTCCACCTGGATCTTCCCCTCTCTGCTGCGGGCCCGCTGCGCGAAGATGTTCAGGATCAGTCCCGTCCTGTCCACCACGCCCGTGTCGGCGGCCTCTTCGAGGTTCCGCTCCTGCGTCGGCGTCAGGTCGCCGTCTACCAGCAGCACCTGCGCACGAGCGTCCCCCCGTATCTGGCGAATCTCCCGCGCCTTCCCCCGACCAACGAAGAACGCGCCGTCCGGCTTGTCCCGCCTCTGGGTAACGCGCCCCACGACCTCGACCCCGGCAGTTTCCGCCAGACGCTGTAGCTCTGCCAGCGACTCCTCCCACTCCTGCCCCGGGCGCTCCAGGGTCACCAGGAGGGCTCGCTGCTCTTGGCGCTGTTCCTCCACCGATGTCACTTCAATCGCACCTTCTCTCGAATGCGCGCGACGGCCTCTCTGATTCGCTCCTCCTGCCGTTCGCCCTGAACGGTCAGCGAGAAGCGGATGTACCCCTCTCCCATCTCGCCGTATGCGCTTCCGGGCGTTACGAGAACGCCTGCGTCTCTCACCAGCGTCTCGGCCAGCCCGGCCGACGTATATCCCGCCGGCGCCCGCGCCCAGACATAGCATGTCGCCTTCGGCTTGGGAATGCGCCATCCAACTTCGGCCAGCCCGTCCACGAGCAGGTCCCGGCGCCGCTGGTAGATACGGCGCATCCTCTCCACGCAGTCCTGGGGACCACTCAGCGCCGCTGCCCCCGCGCGCTGAATGGCAAGGAACGCCCCCGAGTCCAGGTTCGACTTCAGCTTCTCCAGCGCGTCCAGTGCCTCCGCATCGCCCACCGCGAGCCCGAGCCGCCAGCCCGTCATGTTATAAGTCTTCGACACCGAGTGTATCTCGATCGCAGTCTCTTTCGCGCCCTCGACCTGCAGCAGGCTCTGGGTGCGGTATCCGTCGTAGGAGAGCTCCGAGTACGCCATGTCGAGGCAGACCAGAAGGTCCTTTTCGCGCGCGAACTCCACCAGCCGCCGGTAGAAGTCGCCCTCCGCCACAGCGCCGGTGGGCATCTGGGGATAGCAGAGGTACATAAGCCGCGCGCGGTCCGCGACCTCGGCCGGAATCGCCTCCAGGTCCGGCAGATATCCGGTCTCCTCCCGCAGGGGCATGAAATGGACCTGCGCTCCCGCGAACATGGCCGCCACTTTGTACACGGGGTAGCCCGGGTCCGGCGCCAACGCCACGTCTCCCGGGTTGAGGACCGTCCACGCGAGATGCGCGAGGCCCTCCTTCGCGCCGATCAGCCGCAGGACCTCTCGCTCCGGGTCCAGCGCCACGCCAAACCGGCCTCGATACCAAGCGCTGAACGCCGCCAGGAACTCCGGCAGTCCCCTCCCCGTCTCATCGTACCGATGGGTGACCGGATCGCCCGCGGCCTGTCGCAGAGCCTCCACAACGTGCTCCGGCGTGGGCTGATCTGGATCGCCGATGCCGAAATCTATCAGATCGGTCCCTTGTTCGATGGTCTTCCGCTTGAGCCGCGCCAGCTCTGCAAATGGATATGGCGGTGTGCGCAGCAGCCGATCTGCAACTTGCATGCCCTCGTCTCCCTCGATCCTGCTCTCCGACCCCTCGCTCCTCACACCTACTCGTCGAGCCGGGTTTCGCCGGTGAACACCTCCATCGCCGGCCCTTCGATGAACACGTGGTTATCCTGCGGATTCCAGCTCACCTTGAGATCGCCGCCCGGCAGGTGGAGGAGGGCCTTCCGCGGCGACAGGCCGTTCAGCACCGCGGCCACGAGCACGGCCGAAGCGCTGGTGCCCGAGGCGAGCGTCTCGCCCACTCCACGCTCCCACACTCGCATCTTGATCTCGCCTTCTCGCACGATCTGCGCGAACTGCACGTTGGTGCGCCGCGGGAAGAGGTCGTGGCGCTCGATTGCGGGCCCGAGCTCGCCCACCTTTGCCCGGTCCACATCTTGCACGAAGAGCACACAATGGGGGTTGCCCATCGACAGGGCGGTGATCTCGTACCGCCGCCCGCCAACCCGCAGCCGCTCGGCCACGACGCGGTCCTGGTCGGGGCCCTTCATTGGGATCTTCGACCGCGGCAGCCGCGGCTCACCCATGTCGACGCGCACCGCGCTCACCCGGCCGCCGCGCAGCCGCAGCCGCGGCCGGATGATGCCGGCCAACGTTTCGATCTCGAAGGCACGCTCCCGCGTGTACCTCCGCTCGTAGACGAACTTGGCGAACGTGCGGATTCCGTTGCCGCACATCTCGGCTTCGCTCCCGTCCGCGTTGAAGATCCGCATCTTGAAATCCGCAACCCGCGAGGGCAAGACCAAGATGAGGCCGTCCGCGCCGACTCCAAAGCGTCGCCGACACAGCGCCGCGGCGAGACCCGGCAACTTCCGCTCGGCCGGCGCTTCCTTCATGGCGTCCACCACTACGAAGTCATTTCCCAGCCCATGCATTTTCGCGAACCGCAGCATCTCCTCTCTCCAGTAGCAGACCTTCGCCCCCAAACTCGATCTCAGCCTGCACCCTCAGCCTCCCCGCCGCAGCCCTCCGCACAAACACGTCAGGGTGCCGGGGGAGTTGATTTCTCCGCTCCGGCACCCTTCTCGCTTCCCTCCTGCGCCTTGCTCTCAGCGACCTCTAAGCTCCAGGGCCGGTGCGCTGACGTGGGAGGCGGGCCGAAGCGGTCCACCGCCGCGCTTCGTGCGCTTCTTCATACCTGCCCAGAGCACTGTCTCTGCCATCGGTTCCTTATCAGGTGGGCCGCCCTCTCCGGGCCGCCTACCTCCTCGACATCCAGCCACTCCACCCCTGGGTCCGCGCGGAACCAGGTTAGCTGGCGCTTCGCGACGCGCCGCGTGTCACGCTTCAGCCTCCGCGCCGCCTCCTCTCGGCCGATCTCCCCCCGCGGGTACGGCACGAGCTGCGCGTACCCCAGCCCCCTCCTCGAG
>DAOVEW010000038.1 GCA_030668755.1 Bacillota bacterium
AAGCTGCGCCAGTATGAGAGGGCGCACCGAGAACTGGAGCGGGTGATTCGTACCGCGCCCGATAGCGCATCCGCGCGGTCAGCGCGAGCGCTGCTGCGCAAGATGAAGTAGGGAATCGCACGGTCGCGGTGGCGACCTCGGCCGGCGCGTCGGTCGGCGGGTCCGCGGAGATGTCGGAGGGAGTGGACCTCGCATGAGCTGCGCACTGCAAAGACCGCTGCAGGGCGGACGAGGACCAAGGATGCTGGGGGTTCCGGGCAGAGAATTTGGGAGTACGACAGCGAATTCCAACGTAGGGCCGGGAGCGAAGGATGAAACTTAGGTTTGTCCCCAAGGAAGAGCGTTTCTTCGAGCTTTTCGCGGAGCAAGCAGAGAACGTCGTAAGGGGCGCCCAGCTTCTGGTTGCACTGGTCGCCGATCATACCCGTGCAGCGGAACTCCGCGACCAGATCGAGGAGGTCGAACACGAGGGCGACATCACGACCCACGAGATCGCCGACCGGCTCAATCGCACGTTCATCACTCCTTTCGATCACGAAGACATCCATGCGCTTTCCGGCCGCATGGACGATATCCTCGACAACATCGAGGCCACTGCCGACCGCATGTTCCTGTACGAGGCCGGGGCGGCCAGCCCGGAGATGGTGAGCTTGACCGAGGTGCTCGCGGACACGACGAAGGCCCTGCAGCGGGCGATCGGGGGCATCAGCGACATTGGCAGGAATGCGCGCCGGATTATGGACTACTGCATCGAGATCCATCGCTTGGAGAACGTGGGAGATGAGCAGAGCCGGAGCGCTCTCGCCAAGCTCTTCCAGGGATCAGACGCCATGCGGGCCCTCAAGTGGAAGGAGATCTACGACCACGTGGAGGACGCTATAGACAAGTGCGAAGACGTGGCATCGATTGTCGAGGGCATCATCGTCAAGCACACCTGAAGGCCGGTGCGGGCCGCGGTTGCAGGCGGAACAGTGCCGCCTGCGTCCCACGGAGCGGGGCCGCTGGAAGCCGGCCTCGGTTTTCTTTCTATCCAGTTTGCTGAGATCGCCGTTTGGGGCAATGGAGTCGCGCGCGTTAGGGCGAGCCGAACAGGACCTTGGCCGCGCCCGCAATCACCCAGGCGATCAAACCGCAGACGGGAAACGTCAGTACCCAAGCGGACACGATCTCAGCCCCGACGCCCCATCTGACGGCCGAGAGCCGGCGACTGGCGCCGACGCCCATGATTGCGGTATTGATCGTGTGGGTGGTGCTCAATGGGATTGCGAACGCCGAGGCCACGGTGATGACCAGGCCGGCGGCGGTCTCGGCGGCGAAGCCGTGCACGGGCTCCAGCCTTGTGATCTTGAAGCCCATCGTACGCATTATGCGCCAGCCTCCGCAGACGGTGCCGACACCCATGGTCCCGGCACACAGCAGAATAACCCAAAGAGGGATGTGAAACTCCTGGACGCTGCCGGCGAGCAGGAGCGTCAAGACGAAGACCCCCATGAACTTCTGCGCGTCGTTGCAGCCGTGGCTGAACGCCATGAAGGCGGAAGACAGCACCTGCAGCCTGCCGAACACACGGCCGACGCGATGGCGAGGAGTTCGGAAAAGCAGCCGCGCAATCGCCGTCATGAGGCCCGCGCCTCCGGCGAATCCGAGCGCGGTGGACAGCCCCAGGCCTATGAGGACCTTCTGCCAGCCATGCCCGATGAGCACAGAAGGCCCCGCCGTTGCGAGCGCCGCCCCCGCGAGGCCCGAGACCAAGGCGTGACTCTCGCTAGTCGGCAGGCCGTACCTCCAGGCCACCGTGCTCCAGACGATGATCGCGACCATGGCCGCCCCGACCGTGAGTGTGTTCACCACCTCAGGCTTGACGATGTCCTCACCGATTGTCTTGGCGACGGCCGTGCCGGAGAGGGCCCCCAGTACGTTGAGGATTGTTGCCATTAGGATGGCCCAGTATGGCCGGAGGACTCGGGTGGAGATGACGGTGGCTATTGCGTTCGGAGCATCGGTGAAACCGTTGACGAACTCGGCCCCCAACACGAGGAGCAGCACTGCGATGACCGCTGTGTCAGGCATGGATCATCTCGGTTCTTGCGGGTTCCGAGTTCCCCTCTGACTTGATGCAGCGGGCCGGGGCCGACCGTCGTCGGCGGGTCAGCAGGTTCTCAATTGAAGGTGTTGCCGCAGAGATGTCGAGCATATCGAGGTATGATCAGATTGTAGTTGGACGCGCCGAGGGAGCGATCCTCCTTCCGTCGGCCGCGGGCGTCAGGTGGGCCTACAGTCCAGGTTGCTCTGGATCGCAGGCGGCCGGGCGCGGACCCACCGTATGCTACGGCAGCTTCACTCTTGCAGCTCGCGCGATGTCAGATACTCCGATGACAATGGTGCTCGGCTCGCCGGCCCGCGCGGCGCTGCCATAGATGTACTCAACATTGATCTTGGCGGCCGCCAGCTTCCTCGCCGCCGCGGCCAAGGCCCCTACTTCGTTCGGGAGTTCGGCGATTATCACCGGCTGTCGGACGACGCTCATGCCGGCCTTCTTCAGTGCCGCGGCCGCCCTCACGTTGGACGACGTCACCATGCGGACAACTCCCACCTCCGCGGCATCGACCACTGAGATCGCCCGGATGTTGACCTTGGCGCGGGCGAGCGCGCCCGCAACCTTGGCGAGCTGTCCAGGCTTGTTCTCCAGGGTCACTGAAACCTGCGTGCCACGTGCCATCTGCCTCGCCTCCTTGCTCCTGACTTGAAGGTATGGTTTCAGTGCTGCCGGGCGCGCTCCTTCCGTCGGGCTACGGTCTGTGGCCTTTTGCCAAAGCCCTATGCGGAGCTGCAAGCGCTGGTCAAATCTGCCGAAACATATGGAAAGTAGTGTGTGGCCGTCTCGCGGAGCGCGGGCCACCACTGACAGCTGTGGAGACTCCCGATGAGTGACCGAGCATCGCACAGCCTGCTGGGACAGCTTCTGCTGGCCAGCGAGATCATCACCGCGGAGGAGTTGAGGGAAGCCCTGCGGCGCCAGGGCACCAGCCAGGCGCCCGTGGGAGAGATACTGCTGGAGATGGGCGCGGTCGCGCCCCGCCAACTCGAGCGCGCTCTCCGGGTGCAGGCCCGCCTGCGAGGCAAGCCGGAGGAGGGCCGCGCGCTCGTGCTCGTGGTGGACGATGACCCTGAAGTGGGGGCCGTCGTGGCCGACATTCTCGAAGGCGCGGGATTCCGCGTCGGCGTCGCGCAGGACGAGGCGGAGGCGACCGCCGTGGTGCTGGCCACCGAAGTGGCGGCGCCGGCCGCCATCGTGCTCGATCTCGGCCTGCCGATCCACGGCGGAATTGAGTTCCTCACTGTGCTGCGTAAGAACGGAGACACCCGCGACCTACCGGTGGTCGTGTTGACCGGCCGGCCGGACTTGGAGGCGGAGATCCACAAGCGGGGCCTCGCTATCAGCGCCTTTGTCGCCAAGCCGGTCGCCGCCCGGCAGCTCGTCGAACTGGTCGAGGCCGCGGTGCAGCAGTCTCCGAACCTCGCGGACACACCTGCCGACTGAACGCGCGGATCGTCTCTTGGGCAACTGCCGAGAGCACGGATTCCCAGCACCTCCTTTCTTGCTGAGAAGGAAGCCGCCGGACGATCTCGAACTTCCCCACTCGCCGTGACCGGCAAGCAACTTGGCGCGTTCACGGTCGCCTGGGGCACTAATGGCACCCAACGGTTTCTTTTGCCCTGCATTCCGGGTATCAAGGGACCGGACCGCAGTCTTTGCACCATCCTGGACGAGTGCGCCTGCGGAGTCCGTTTGAGGAGGAGACATAGCACGGTGAGCAAGTCGTCGGGAACCGGGCCTCATGGCCCTAGCCGCGTGCTTGTTGTCGAGGATGACAACGCGACTCTCAGCTTCATAGAGGCAGTCCTGAGCGACCGGGACTACGACTACGAGGTTATTCGCGCCCAGAACGGCGTGGAGGCGATGGTGGCGCTGACCGCGCCTGAGCCGGAGCTGCCGCACGTCGTTCTTCTAGATCTCGGACTGCCGTTGGAGAGCGGTGTGTCGGTGTTGACCTTTCTGCGGAATGTGATGCAGAGTGGGCTGCCGGTCATTGTGATTACGGGGCGGCGGGAACCCCAAGAGGCGGCGGCGGTGCGAGAGTTGGGCGTAAGCGCGTACCTTCAGAAGCCGGTTCTCGCCCACCAGGTCCTCGCCGCGCTCTCCCGGGCGCTTGGTTGAGCCCGCAACAAGACCTGACGTCCTTTCCCCGCTGGCGCCTTGGTGGAGGTGTTCTGTCCGTCGAGATGGAAGACGGAAACAGAAACTGATTGTCAGTAGAGGAGGAACATGAAGCTTAGTTGTGCCGGATACACGTTCAACACCTACTTCCGGGAGAAGGACCTTACCCTCGAGAGGTATGCCGACGTGTGCGCCGACATGGGCCTCGAGGGGGTCGAGCTTACGCAGTACTACTTCCCCGAGACGACAGCGGGCTACCTGAACGGCCTCAAGCGCCATCTCTTTCGGAGGGGGCTCGATCTTGCGGGAACCGCAATCGGCGGTGCATTCTGCATGCCCACGCGAGAGGAGCGCGAGCAGCACATCGAGTTCGTGAAGGAGTGGCTGGACGTCTCAGCGCACCTCGGGTCGCCTTGCCTCAGGGTATTCGCGGGCGAGGCGCCGGAGGGTCACGCGCAGGACGATGCGTTCGAGTGGGCGGTCGCGGGCATCAAGGACTGCTCGCGCCACGCCGAGGCGGTGGGCGTCATGATCGGGGTGGAGAACCACGGCGGCCTGACCGGGACCGCGGAGGGCCTGATCCGCATCCTGAAATCGGTCGGATCGGACTGGGTCGGCGCGCTGCTCGACTTCGGGAACTATTCCAATGACCCGTACGCGGAGTTTGAGCAGACAGCGCCGTATGCCATCATGACACATGCCAAGCCAACGTCTGACTTCTCGGGGCGCCGAGATTACATCGACTACCGACGGGTGAGCGACATTCTGGACGCTGTTCACTACCGCGGCTTCCTGTCCATCGAATACGAGGAACCGGGCAAGGATGCCATGGTGGAGGTGCCGCGGTTCGCGGCCTACCTGAGAGGAATCGCGAGGTAGCCAGATGGCAGAAAAGCAGTTGGGCATCGGAATGATCGGATGCGGCGACATTGCGCCCATGCACACGAAGGCGATTGCCGCGGCGGAAACCGTCAAGCTAGTCGCGTGCATGGATGTAGCCGAGTCTTCGGCCAAGAGCCTGGCCGAGGAACAAGGCGTACCCTACACGACCGAGTTGTCGGAATTGCTCGGGCGCTCCGATGTGGACGCGGTGACGATTGCGACTCCGGCGTTCACGCATGCCGACCTCGTCGAGCAAGCGGCGAAGGCGGGCAAGGCCGTGCTCTGCGAGAAGCCGTTGGCGGCCAGTCTCGAGGACGCGGACCGGATTATCGCCTCCTGCGAGCAGGCCGGCGTGGCGCTTTCTACCTGTTTTCCGCTGCGCTACCTGGGGGCGGCGAAGTTGACGCGGCAGCTCCTCCAGGCGGGCGCGCTGGGCCAAGTGATCGCGATACGAGTGCGCAATCTCGGCGAGAAGAAAGAGTCGTACTGGACCGGTGGCTTCTCCGGCCGCACGATCACCGATTGGCGCAAATCGAAGCAGCAGAGCGGGGGTGGGGTGATCATCACGAACTTGATCCACCATCTAGACCTGATTCGCGGGATCACCGACCTGGAGGTGGTGCGTGTATTTGGCGAGAGCGGCACGTTCGTCACGGATGTTGAGGTGGAGGACACGGGAGCCGCTTGCCTGCGCTACGAGAACGAGGCGATAGGCGTGGTGGAAGGGTCTTCGTGCTTCCCAGGAGGCTCGAACGAGCCGGACGTAGTGATCGTTGGGCAGAAAGGGCAGTCCCGCTTCGGGCTGTGGAGCGGCAAGTGCGAGGTGTACCTCAAAGGAGAGGCCCGCGGCATGCCGGCGCAGGAGTGGGTGACACGTGAGTTTCAGGATGCCGTTCACGTCGAGTTCTACGAGCAGTTCGCGGCTGCTGTGCGCCAGGGGAAGACACCGCCGGTGACGGGCGAGGACGGGCGGAAGGCGCTCGAGATAGTGCTCGCTATTTATCGGTCCACCGACACCGGCCAGCCCGTATCTCTGCCTCTCTGAGCACCAAATCCTCTCTCGGCTCAGCCAAGGCGAGGCGGCGCGTGGGCCGCCTCGCCTTGCATCACTCTTGAGTCGCTCGTGTGGGCGAGCCTATCCGAAGAAGATCGGGTTGGCCCAAGCCCAGCGGCCGCTGGCGTCACGGCATTCTACTCGGACATACTCCTCGCGGCCGCGGAGCCTGTAAGCGGCCTCGGTCCGGGTTCTGTTGTCGGCTGCGAAGACACTCCCGCCGGCCCATCTCTGCGCGACGAAGCTGATCTCCTTCACGGGCGACGTGCGGGCCCTGATCTCGCCCTGCGCCACGGTTATCTCGTGAATGGTGGGACCCCACGAGGAGTAGAAGAGGCCGGCGCGCAGTGACGCGAGGATCGCTTCGCGCGTCAGTTCCTCGGCCTTCACCATCACCCACGCCTTCGCCGTGTCCACGGGCGCATCGGCGCTGCTGTGGTGGTGCGAATCGTCGACCGCAAACCCCCAGAGGCGCCGGCCGCGGCCAAGAAGATCGTCCCAGTGCACCGCGGAATACCCCTTCGCGATTTCGAAATGACACCCCGTGTTGAAAACCTCTACTCCGAGATGTCCGTCCCACCGGAGCAGGTCCGACGCGACCAGGCCGGACCAGTAAGGATGTGCGATCAGCGCCTCGCCGCCGTGCTCCTTGGCCCAGACGATCGCCTCAGCGACGCTGGGATTTTCGGGTGGCACTGCAACCTTGGAGAGACCGAAGGTGACCACGTGCACGGATTCCGCGACCTCACCGCGATCGCCATCGAGCTCGGCTCCGAGCAGTACGAGGAAGTCGTCGTCGGCCGGCTCGACAGGCGTCACCGTTCGATGGTCGGTTATGGCAAGAAAGTCGTATCCTGCCTCTTGATAGCGTGCCACCACGTCCGGCGGGTCGAGGGCGCCGTCGGAGCAGGTAGTATGTGTGTGCAGATTTCCCTTGTACCAGTGTCCCGAAGCCGCGAAGGGATCCGCGAACTCTCTGTCTCCTCCGTTGTTCCGACCGCGCGGTGGCTGTCTCACAAACCCCACAACGCCTGGCCTCTCGCTCCTCTTCTGTAGGGCGGGGTCTCTGTCCCCCGCCAGGTGTCATTCTGAGCCAGGCGAAGAATCTGTTCCAGTGTCTCAAACCTATCTGCGCAATTGTGAGACAGCCACCGCGCTGTCATGGCATCCTACCTATCGCCGCGGGGCCCGTGGTGCAGGCATCGCTGCCGTTCTATCTTGCGCCCGCGTGCAGCTCTTTCG
>DAOVEW010000279.1 GCA_030668755.1 Bacillota bacterium
AACGTCTGGCTCGCCTGGCACTGCGGCAATGCCCCGCCCAGCCTCTGCGGGGAGGGCTGCACCCCCTGCATCAAGGAGCACATGATCATCCCGATCCACCCCTCATGGGGAACACGGGAGTTCAAGGTCAAGACCGGCCCCGTCGCCTGCTGTCGGCTGGTGGAGTACGACGGCTGGTTCACGATGTTCATCGGCGAGGGCGAGGCTGTAGACATCCCGCCCGTCAGCCGCGGCTCCTACACTTGGGTCAAGGTCAAAGACGCCGCGGACTGGGAACAGAAGATGGTCGAGCACGGCATCATCCACCACGGCGTCGTCATCCACGACCCCGAGGTCGCCGGCGCGCTCGAGAGCTTCTGCAAGTTCAACGGGATTGAGGTAGTGAAGGGGGCGTAAGCGGCTCTCCTTCAGACACCCGGGCCGAATCGCGGGCAGGGCCGTGGCCCTGGGTGTGACTTATCTTTCTAGGTCATGCTGGTGGCCCTGCCCCGGTTGTTTTGGCCTTCAGGTGTGTGGTAAACTCAGTCTGCGCGCCAGTAGCTCAGCTGGATAGAGCACCAGACTTCGGATCTGGGTGTCGGGGGTTCGAATCCTCCCTGGCGCGCCATCTGTCTTCCCTCGCTCCGACCAGCGCACTGAAGTCCTGAGACAGACGGGACGTCAGTCCGCTCTACGTCGCCTGCGGCAGCCCAGAACCCACTTCTCAGCCTCACAGCGCTCCTCCCCGGCCGATTCGGCGGCCGTCACGCCGCCGGCATGCCCGGCAGATGAACCTAAGGGGGACTTCCTACTCTCAAACAGTCCGGTTTTGTGGAACAAAAGGGGTAGCCGGAATTGGTGATGGACAACTTGGGGGTTTGCCATGCGCAGCGGAGGACGCCTGCGCGCGGCTGGCGGAGGTTCGACCCCCAAATGCGGAGGACTCATACCATGGAGACCGGTCCGATCTCGGATAACACGACCGAGGCTTCGCCCTACGGAGGCGCATCGGTCATTGCCTTCGTCAACGAGAAGGGCGGCGGAGCAAAGACGACGTCGTGTGTCAACCTGGCGGCGGCGTTCGCCCAACGGGGACAGAAAGTCCTGTGCATCGATCTGGACCCACAGGCCAACGCCACAACGGCACTTGGCGTATCGGCCGAGCGAGCCATAGAGCGGGAGGCCCATTGTCTCTTGACTATGCCCCGCTTCCCGCTTGAGCGCGCCATCACGAACACCCAGATCGCCAACCTCGACTTCATCCCGGCGAGTGCTCGTCTGGCCGACTGCAACAAGACCCTGGTCATGGAGGTCGGGCGGGAAGGCAGACTGCGAAGCAAGCTGCGCGACTTCTATCGCAGTGTGCTCACCGAAAAGTACGACGCAATACTCATGGACTGTCCGCCCTCGCTCGACCTCCTCAGCATCAACGCCCTGACCGCGGCCACCCACATGATCGTGCCGGTGACTACCAAGTTCTACGCGCTCAAGGGAATGGCCCTTCTCGGCGAAATGGTGGCCACCCTTCACGAGCAGCTCGGCGCGACAGTGAAGCTGCTCGGCATTCTCGTGACCATGTTCGATAAGAAGACGGCCCTCGATGTCACGATCTACCGTCTGCTGAAGGAGAAGATCGAGGGCGAGTTTGGCGACTACGTCTTCTCCACCATGATCACCAAGAGCGTCGTCGTCAGCGAGGCGGAGGCCGGAGGTCTGCCCGTGCTCCTCCGGGAGCCCGACTCCCGCGCAGCCCGGGCCTACAAGGAACTGGCCGACGAGCTCGTCGCGCGGCTCGGCCGCGAAATCGGCAAAACGGCGGTCGCCTCTCGACCGCTCGCCGCGGCACGGGCCAACTAGGGGAGTCTACGGAGGTCTTATTGTGACAGGCGAAACGGGCGCAGCCACCACTGCGGAATCGTCCGAAGCCAAGACTTCGGTCCTCATCACGATCACCACGCCAGGCGCCAACACGCCCATCTGCCGGCTCGGCAATTCCGAGGCCCTTATCGCCGACTTGACCGTCCGGCAGCTTGTCGAGCGTGTGATCAGCCGTAATTCGCTCTTCTCCGTCGGCGTGCCGATGACACAGCTCGAAGCGGAGAGCTCCACGGCGCTCGCCATCGGAGAGCTCCTCTCGGCTGACTGCTGCGAGATCAGCGCGGCCGGCCGCGGCGGAGCGGATTCCCCCCCTGTTGCCCTTGATTGCTCTGCCCGCGAGGTCGCGCGGGAGCAGGTGGGAAGCCAGGGCAGCAAGTTCGTGAACATCACCCTCGAAGTCAGGTCGGCGCGTGACGCGGCCGCTCCGTCCGGCCCCGAGCGCCGCCGCGTCTCACTGCCCGAAGGCGTCGAGACGGAATCCGCCGACTCGCCGGCACCGGAGCAGGCGCTTGCGGCCTCTCCTGCG
Organism: Bacillota bacterium; assembly: GCA_030668755.1. Taxonomy (GTDB): domain Bacteria; phylum Armatimonadota; class Hebobacteria; order Hebobacterales; family Hebobacteraceae; genus DAOVEW01. The sequence goes on from DAOVEW010000279.1 coordinate 2,384, forward strand.
GCGGCGGAACCGGCGACCCCGGCCTCGACCTCGAACGAGCAGGCGGTCCCTGGCACAGCACCGGAGTCTGCCGCCGCGCCGCAGAGCCGGCCGGCGCAGCCAATACAGGCGCCCGCTGCAGGCGGAGATATCCTGACCATCGTCGCCGAGACCCCCGAGGAAGAACATAGTGAGGAAATACCCGACCGCAAGGAATACGTGCGCAAGGCCGACTGGCTGCGCGCTCAGTTCCTGCCCGAAGTTCAGGCACTTGACTTCAGCGGCCTTCTCGTCGGCAACCTGGGACTGGGCATCCGTGAGGAGAAGTCACGCCGAGACGTGGTGCTAGCAGATCCCTCTCGCATCACCGATGTCCTGCTCCGCGCCAATGGCTACCGCCGCAGTGGGGATCACGCTAAGGCGCTCATCTGCTATCAAGAGCTCGTTGACATGGACCCGGCGAACGCGGACTTCCGCTTCCTGTTGGCCAAGACTTTCGCTTCCCTCGGGCAGCATGACGAGGCGATAGAGGCGTTGACGCGGGCGAAGGAGCTCGGCCACGACGGCGCGAGCAAAGAGCTCGAGCAGCTCAAGCGCAGCGGCCACCGCGCGCGCAGCCCGCTCGGATTCCTCAAGTTCTGGAAGCAGTAATCGCTCCTCGCCTCCTTCTTGGATGATGCGGGAAGACCCGCAGGTGACCCCGGCCGTTCCTCGGCCGGGGTCACGTGTTGTTCTGTCGTCCGACCATGAGGCAGCAATCGGCTCTTGGCGGAAGGCAGAAGAAGTATTGGTATGAGGAGGCGTCCTGCCCTCATCGCCTTCGCCTGTTCATTACGCGCATCGGTTTCCTCCTCGTCGCCTGCCAAGCGGCCGCGCCACTCCCCCCCTTCTGCACGGCGTGGTTGGCCTCAGGTCCGTCTCTTGCGGCGGGACTGCGCCAGCGGCCCGTCCGCCAT
>DAOVEW010000166.1 GCA_030668755.1 Bacillota bacterium
CCGGAGTTCGACAGCTTCGAGATCGTCGCGGGGATTGGTATGAGGCCCGAGGTAATGGCCGACGAGGAGACCGCCCCGTACTGGAACCTCGAGGGGCTTGAGTTCGACACCGAGTACCTGGGCAACCTGGCCCCGTGCCCCGTGGACTGGAACGACAGCGGCAAGCTGGACCTGCTGGTCGGTAACTACACGGGCCTCATCTACCTGTTCCGCAACACTGGGACCCGCGAGGAGCCGCGCTACGAACAGGGCGAGCCCCTGCGCTACCGCGATGGCCGTCTGCTTCGCATGGCAGGCTTCTCGACGCCGATCGTGGTTGACTGGAACGGCGACGGGAAGAAGGACCTGGTGAGCGGCGATCTGCTGGGTCGCATTCACGTGTTCCTTAACGTGGGAGCCGATGAGGAACCCGCGTTTGCCGAGGACCTCCCGGTGACCATCGAGGGGCAGCCGGTGGCGCTCGGGCCTCGCTGCATCGTGGAGGTCACTGACCTGACGGGCGACGGCCGTAAGGATGTGCTGGTCGGCAACCGCTTCGGCGGGGTCTTCGCCTTGATCAACGAGGGCACAGAGACCGAGCCGGCGTTCAAGGCCGTCGAGCAACTGCTGGACAAGAGCCTCATCTGGCGCTCGCTCTACAACGGCGCGCAGTACAGCTCCGGCGGACGGTGGGACGCTTTCCCCGAGGAGGGCAAGCCCAAGCCGATGTTCATGGTGGAGACCTCGTGCCCCCGGGCGGTTGACTGGGACGCAGACGGGCGCGAGGAGCTTCTCATCTCGCAGCGCTACGGGCGCATATTCGTATTCCGCCAAGTGCCCCGGTAGTGGTCACCCTCATGCTGGCACGCCGTGCCAGCGGGACATCCTCAACTCTGAGCCGTCGCGCAAACGACCGACGATACCCTCCACGTCCAGGATCACTGCCCACCGCAGTCTTCCCGGTCCCCCGATGATGCTGGGTGCCTGCGGCCTCCGGTGGAACTCCCCGATGCGGCCACTACTGACGCCGCTTGATCTTCGCGTGACCGTCAGCGTACAGCATGACGGAGCCCAGCGTGTGCCAGTCGGGACTGTAATCGCCAGCGAGCAGAGTCTTCGAAGGCTCATTACCCCACGGCGAGTCTATCATCTGCGGCGGCATGCCGATGTCGAGCAGCCCGAATCCGTAGTCATAGCTCGTGCCCTGGTCCTCCCACATCCTGTCCGTGTCGCTGGGGCAGCGGAAGATCTGCTGGTTCTTCGTATAGGGCTCCAGCACCTCAACGATGCTGGGCGGGCCCTGGTGGTAGCCGTCGGCCGGCGGCGGAGCCGCGGGATACTCATTGGCAAGCGGCAGCAACTCGTCATAGTCGGACGCGTACATGTGCACCGCCAGGCCGATCTGTTTCAGATTCGAGATGCAGGCTGACTCTCGCGCCTTCTCTCTGGCGCGCGCGAAGACCGGAAACAGGATCGAGGCCAGGATCGCTATGATCGCGATGACCACCAGAAGCTCGATCAGCGTGAAGCCGCGGCGGCGTGCTGGTTTCATCTGAGACCTCCTCTCCGGGAATGCCGGTGACCTCGGCCCGCAATCTGCCGACCGAGGTCACCACGTGTGCGCTTTCTATTGCGCGATCTTGGCGATTGCCTGCAGGAGCGGCTTGATCTCCATCCGGCGCTCGGGCGAGAGCGCAGCGCTATACTGGGTCATGCGAGAGAGCATTCGCGGTCCTCGCCGGGCCTTGAAACGCTCCAGGCGCCGCTCAGACATGTTGCTCAGCCGGTCAACGCGGCGCTGGATGGACCCGGCACGCTCCTCCGGCGACATCTGCCAGAAGCGGCCCCACATCTGCTGGAAGCGCTGTTCTCGCCGCTGCTCCATCTGCGTCTGGCGTTCCGCGACCTCGGCGTCTGTCAGTTCGCGCGGCTGGCTGATGATGTAGACCGTGCGCCATTCGGCCTCAGCGGCGCCGGCGATTGCGGCCAGCGCTTCAGACAGCGGGGCCTCCTCGAGCTGCACCGTCACTTCTCCCGCGAGGTCCTCGTCGGCCACGACGAGGAAGCAGCTCCCTGCAGTGAACGCGGAGATGGCATCTTGGACTGACACGCCTGCGAGATCGACTGAAACGGTATCCGACCGCGCCGGTAGCAGCAGCCGCCGGATGGGGTCGTCATACCGCATGAAGTCGGCCCGACCACCAGGCCCGCCGCGACCCTCAGGGCCCCCTTCACCGCCCGGAGCAGCTTCGCCCTCGGGGCCCCGCATCGAGGCAACACCTCCGCCAGGGCCCCCCGCGTCCGGCCCGAACATGCCAAAGCCGCGCATGCCGGCGCCACCCCTCATCCGACGCCCCTCTCCCTCCGGTTCATCCGCTGCCTCTTCGGGCGCTAGCCGCTCGCGCCAGGCGGTCATCAACTCCTGGCGCTCCTCGTCGGTAAGGCCCTCGAACACCGCTGTCCGCGCCTCCTCCAGCATCGCGAGCAGTTGCTCTGCCGTGTACGGCTCATCTGGGGGCTGCTTCTCAATGATGTAGCCGCGGATCCAGGAGGCATTGACGGCTTCGGCCAGAGAGCGCACCGCTTCCTCAACGTGGAACTTCTCAAGCGAGCCCGACACGGTGCCCTCGGTCCATTCCGTGACGGCCACCTGAATGCCGGTCTGCTTCTCGACCTCCTCGGCTAGCGAGGCGATAGCCTCGTCCTCGGCACTTATGGTGACTGTCTTCTCCTCATCCGCTTCCTGGCCCTGAACAGTCAGCCATGAGCCCAGCGCGAGCAGGGCCAAGACAAAGAGGACCTGCGATCTGCGCACTTGTCCACTCTCCCTCCACAGGAACGCATTCGGCGTGTTGATCCTAGAGACGTATCGGCGCCGCGCCCGATTCCATCTTTCCTCACACCAGTCGTGTATCGGACCCAGGGATACAACGCCTGGCCCAAGATCGAGGAGAGCAGCAGGTGTTCCGCACCGTGAGGCTACTCTCCGTTTCCGCGTGGACGTCCGCCCCTCGCTCTGGCCGGGCGCGCCTGCTCGAACTCCTGTCGGCTGACGGCTCTGTCGCCGTCCGCGTCAGCGCGCAGTATTCGTGCGCTGAACTCGGCGGGGAGTTCCTGCAGCTCCTGGGCGGTCAGCAGGCCATCCCCGTTGCTGTCGAACCGCTCAAACAATCGGCCACCACGCCCCGCGGAGGCCGCCTCGCCGTCGGACCCGCTCTGCCGCCATGGTCGCGCCCGCTGGAGTTCTTCTCGGCTCACCGCGCCGTCCCCATTCGCGTCGGCGCGCATGATCCGATCGCGGAGCTCCTCGGGGAGTTCCTTCGCGGTCAACAGACCATCCCCGTTGCTGTCGCAGCGCTCGTGCAGTCCACCACGGCCCCCCCGACCGCCGCGGGTCCGGGGCTCAGCGGCGCTGTCCGGCGATCCCGGCCCTGCGTCCCCCGTTGGCTGCGCCCCGGCTGGCTGACGGTCCCCAGTGGTGCGTGTCGGACCAGAGTCCTTCGGAGAGGCCTCTGGTGGGCGGGATGCAGGTCTCGGCTCCGGCGGTGCGGTGGGCGTCGTGCCAGAGACCCTGGGAGACGTCTCCGGTGAGCGTGGCTCTGGGGCCCGCGTCGTCTCGGACACCGGAGCGGGGTGTGCATCGCTGTTATCGGCAGGCTGTCCGCCTTTCACCTGCTCCTGCGGGGGCGCGTCAAGGGTCTCCTTGTCCTCCGTCATCGGCGCCGCATCAACGGTTGACATCTGATCTGGGGCCGTCTCGGCCGTGTTCGAGTCTCTACAGCCCGACATCATCAAGCCCACGGCCAGGACACCGGCAACCAGTGCTGCGGAACATGGCCTCAGGCGCATGGCTTCCTCTCCCTTCCGTCTGCGGCGCGTGTGTCCAGGGGGCCTCGGGGCAACAGAGCATGGCGACCTGCCGACGTGTGCCGCCCTTCTCACAGCACCGCACTCGATCGTACTGCTAGAGACGCTTCGGCGGCACGGTCGTCAGCAAGCCCACTGTGAGCATGGCCACCAGCAGGACGACCTGACATCTCCGCATCTTTATCACGCTCCTGATCGGGAAGCTTCCCGCCGGCGACCCACTCCGGCGCGAAGGTCGGCGCCCCCGCGAGATCTCGGGTGTTTCGACTCACGTCCGCGCCCGTTGGCCGTTCCTACAATAGACGAACCCCCGCGCCGGCAGGTTCTACCGTTTTCTGAGAGTATCCGGCCTCAGAGGACGCTGTCAGCGACCTCGAAGCCGGCCTCGCGGAACACGCTGACCGCGGCCTCCGGGAGGAAGCGCACGCCGAGGCGCGCCAGGAGCTGGAGCGTGGCCTCGTGAAGCCCCTCGCAGTCGGCTTCACTGAGAAAACGCAGTCGGGGCTCCCTGCGCTCGGTCATCTCTGCCCTCCGGGGACAGTCACCTTAGGTGACTGTCCCCCTTCGAGTGCAGCGAGGGTGCCATCCACGCTGTCGAGGGTCTGAGCGATGTCCTGCTCCGTGTGCGCGGCCGATAGGTACCAGAGGCCCTTCTCGCTGGGGAAGATGTGGACCCCGCG
>DAOVEW010000144.1 GCA_030668755.1 Bacillota bacterium
TAATGCAATGATTCTGTTTCCAACCCACGTCCGACTTTCGACTGTATTGACAGATCAGGAAGGAATGTGGCACTATATAGGCAGTCTAGGCAATGCGGAGGCTGCCATGGGAAACGAGAGTTCCGACCTGCTGCGCGGTACGCTGACGACACTGGTGCTGTCTCTGCTGGCTAGCAAACGACTCTATGGCTATGAGATCGCGAAGGAGATCCGCGAGCGCACCGACGGCCTGCTCCATCTGAAGGAGGGCAGCCTCTACCCCGCCCTACACGCCATGGAGCGCGCAGGTCTGCTGAACGCGGAATGGGTGGAGACGCGACAGGGGCCGAAGCGCAAGTACTACCTGCTCACCCGCAAGGGCCGGTCGGTGCTGGCCGAGCGGGCCTCGAGCTGGCGGCAATTCCGCGACGCGGTAGACAGAATCGTAACCACACAGCCGGAGGGAGGGACAGCCTAATGAACTCCAATATCGAGAGCTGGGTATCCGAGGTCGCGTCACAGCTTGACTTGCCGGCAAGGAAAAAGGCTGCTGTCATCTCGGAGCTCCGCACCCACTTGCAGGCGGATTTCTCCGATCGCCTTCGCCGGGGGCTCTCCGAGGCCGAGGCGACCCGGGAGACCCTGGCGGAGATGGGAGAGGCCGAGTCTGTCGCTGGCGAGCTCAATCACATTCACAGGCCAGAGGGCAGCCTAGCGCGCACTTTCCTCGGGGTGCTCATCATGCTGGCGGGCTATTTCGGGATCTTATTGATGACAGGAGCGGTCCAGGCTTACACCCGGCTGGCAGATGAGTCTGGTCGGCGGGGGCCCTGGTGGTATGACCTGTGCAGACTGGTCACCGACAGCGCCATCGTCGAGCGGTTGTTCTTCCTGCTACCACTTGCCGGAGTAGCCTTCATCGTGGGATACATTGCTCGAAAGCGGGCCTGGAGGTGCGCGCTGCTGCCCGTCTTTGGCTTCATCGGATTGTTTATACTGCTGGCACTAGCCGTAGGTGCTGGACCTTATGTACGCTGGTCTCTAGCTGGCACGGCGGAAAAAGCCACCTACGCCCTTGCCCTCCTCGTCGGCGCCCACCTCGGCGTGCTTCTGGCGCGATCAACCAGCCCTTACCGGCGGCCGCTGTTCGCTCTCTTCGCCGGAATCGCCGGCATAATCCCAGCGGTTGGGTTGATTCTCATGACGACGGGGGTGATCATGAGCCGAGGACACAGCAGCGGCCTTGCCGGACTTGTCTTCTTAGCTCCCATCGTCATTCTGATGGTATGGGGGCTCGTTCTGCTCGCGCGGCGTGTCTATCGCATGTACGCGTAGGGTTAACTTCCTTCTGGCGGGGAGAGATCCGAGCGGGGTTTGGCCAGCCGGTGTGTCGCCACACCGCTGGTGCGCTCTTAGCGCACCATTTCACCTTTACCCGCCATAGCCTTGGCGACGGCGGGCTGTGTCGTTTCTGTGCCACTGTCCGTCGGGTTGCTCCGCCTGGGTGTTGCCCAGCGCCCTGCCCTGTGGAGCTCGGACTTTCCTTAGCCGCCTAACGGCGACCGCGGACGCTCAGGCCACTCCAGAGGTATTGCAGCACACTTGGCGACCGCACGGGCGGTCTCACAAGGCCCTGACGTGCACAGCTGTGTGCACAACGCTCCTTCCGATCCCATATGGTAGAATGGATAGGCGTGCCAGGCAGGATCACAAGCCGCTCAGAGGTGTCCCAAAGCCACTTGGCACCGACACCCTGAAGCTGTTGACGCCGAAAGCTCGGCAAGTTCGCCAGCAAAGTCAGTTGTGACCACGACACGATGCATGCGGCGGAGATCGAGAGCATCGCCGGCTTGTGCAAGTATACTGACTATCGCAGAAACTGCCTTGCTAGTGTTCTGCGCGACTGGTTCTGGCAGTCCCTTGATCGTGACCTGGTAACCAGACTGCATCTTCCCCATCCCCTAGCGGTTCTCTTATGTGACTTGATCTGATCGAGCGCCGACAGCGTATTCAGTCTCGGCTTCGACCGAGTCGCCTGAGAACTCTCTTGTTGCCGGCGATGAGCGCTTCTTTCTTGGCCTGACTCCAGTTCTTAAGTTGGCATTCGCGTGCCACTGCCAAGGCTTCGGTGGGGAAGGCTTCGGAGCAGACGAGACTCACGGGACGTCTTGCTCGCGTGTAGCCCGCGCCGCGTCCATCGTTGTGTCGGCGGACGCGAGCTTCCAGGTCATCCGTGTGGCCCACATAGTACGTGCCATCGGAGCATCTCAGAATGTAGACGTGGTAAGTGATCCGCAAGAACGTTCGCCCTTCGACGCGCTGCGCTTGCTCAGGACACCATTCGCCGCGCGGATGCGCCCCACGTCCTGGCCGCTTTTCCCATCATGGCCTGCCATGAGCAAGCCCTGAGCAACGCGAAGGGCGCGTCGAATGGTGGAGGCGGTGGGAATCGAACCCACGTCCGGCGGACAGTCCCCACAGGACTCTACGAGCGTAGCCTGTGTTTTATCTTCGCCCTGCGGACGCCCGCAGGCAGGCTTGCCGCAGGGCTAGCTCGTTGTTTTCTCCCCGCCCCCCTACGAGCCTCAGGGTTTGGGCAAGCTAGCTAGGTTTGCGCCCAAGCCGACCGTGCTAGCCCAGTCGGGAGGACGTCGCCGCTGCTTAAGCGGCGAGAGCCAGACAGTTTGTGCTGTTGGCAGTTGTTTGGGTGCGCATTTTGACGAGATCACGCAACTCGGCTCGCGTCCCGTGGCTCCTCGACCACCGTCGAATCCGTTCGCCCCCACAAATGCTGGCAACACTATTATACCCGATCTCAGGCGCCGAGATCAAGCGGACGGAGCTACGGCGTGCGATGGCGCTCTGACAAAGCCCGCTCTTCCTCCCGCCGGGCCTCGCGCTCCGCGATGGCCCTCCGCTTGTCCCACTGCCTTCGCCCCCGCGCGAGACCCAGCTCGACCTTTGCGTAGCCCCGTTCCAGATAGAGCTGGAGGGGCACAATGGTGAGGCCGCGCTCGGTCGTGCGTCCGAGCAGCTTGTTTATCTCTTGGCGGTGGAGCAGAAGCTTGCGGCGCCGGCGAGGATCGGGGTTCTCCCGGCTGCCGGGCTGGTAGGGGCTGATGTGCATATTGTGCAGCCATGCCTCGCCCCGGTCAATCTGGGCGTAGGCCTCCCGGAGGCTCACCCTGTGCGCCCGGAGCGACTTGATCTCCGTCCCGGTGAGCACCAGGCCGGCATCGTAGGCCTCGAGGATGTCGTAGTCGTGCCTCGCTCGGCGGTTGACGGCTATCACCTGTCGCTCCGGCATTGATCCGCTCTCCAGCCCACGGATTATAGGGACAGTACCCCGCTCAGGTCAAGAAACGGCGCAGATTCGCCTGTCTGGCCGGGCTGGCGGCCTCACCAGAGCGCAGGAATGTGGTATTTCTAGACCTGGCAGCACGGGGGTCCCGGTGGGAATCGTATTTCGAGTTAACACGCCGAGCATGGTATAGGGAGTATTGTGTAGGTATGCGGCCCTGCGGCCGGGGCCGCCGGTTGTGCTTTCGGAAGTCAAGATGGGCGGGGAGGTAGAGAGATGCGCAAAGTCAAGTCATCTCAGCCATTCGTCGCCGGCCTGTTGGCTGTGGCGATGGTGCTCTCCATCACAGGCTTGCTAGGCGCTGCGGGGACGAGCATCAAGATCACTTCGCCGAAGGCCGGTGCGCGGGTGAGCGGCCTGGTCGAGGTGCAAGCGTCGATTGGGTCGGACGCGAGGCTCACCTACGTGATACTGGGTGTGGACGACGACCGGCCCTATTCGAGCAACTCAGCGCCTTACGTCTTCGAAGTGGACACGCGCACGCTGACCGACGGCCCCCATCGCGTCTACGTGGAGGCCTACGACCGATACGGCTTGGTGGGGTCCTCCAAGATCGTCACGATCTACGTGAAGAATGGGTCGGCCTCCGTCGTGCAAGCGAAGAAGCAGCCGGCGGCCCGCGTCGCAGCGAAGCCTGCGCCCAAGCCACCGGCGCGAGCGGCGGCAGTTGCGAAGGCCGAGCCTGCGGCAGAGGCGGTCGCATCGGCCGAGGCCGCCCGGGGCGGCGCGGCCGCGTCGCCGGCCATGTCGGCACGGGGGCCGCTGCCGGAGCCGAATCGCACGGCTGCTGAGCCGAAGATGGTGGCAGCGCGACCCAGCCTGCCCGACTCCGAACCGGCGAGCAGCAGCGCCAGCGGAACCATGAGCGGCACGCCCCCGCGGCCGGCGGTCGCTCGCACGCGAGGGCACACGGTCGTTCTCAACGGCCATCCGGTGGTCTTCGACGTTGCGCCGTACATCGAGGACAGCAGGATGCAGGTCGGGTTCCGGGCGATGTTCGAGGGGATCGGGGCCCGCGTGTCGTGGGCGCCCGAAACGCGAACGGCGACGAGTGTCAGCGGCGCGACGCAAGTCGAGGTCCCCATCGGAAAGCGGCTTGCGCTGATCAACGGCAAGGAAGTGGAGATGGCCACCGCCGCGAAGATCTGCAACGGCAGGACAATGGTGCCGGTGCGCTTCTTCGCCTCGGCTACCGCGTCGGCGGTGTACTGGGACAGCGAAACCCAAACCGCAAGCGTGCAGACGAGAGCGCGGGCAATAGCAAAGCGCGCCCCCGCGAATCGATGAGCTAGACAACCTGCGATCCGCTTCGCACCAGCAGCTCGAGGGTGTGCCGCAGTCAGTGTCCGGCACACCCTCGAACTTTGGGCCGGCCGGGAGGGACCCGCGGCCCAGGCGCCGAACCAAACCCGCGATCTGGAGCAAGAGTGGGCAGGAGGGCGGTCACCACGGCTCGATGCTACTACCATCCGGATCGGGAGACCAACGTGTCGTGCGGGCGCTGCGGCCGGCCGCTGTGCCCGGACTGCGT
>DAOVEW010000025.1 GCA_030668755.1 Bacillota bacterium
AGCGGTCCTCGCAGAGATCGAGGCTTCCTCGGTCCGTCTGCTCAGGCGGCCGGGGTCGAACGAGGTTGTCGTCTGGGCCGTCTGGTACGAGCGTTGGCACGACGACGCGTGGCGCAGCGGACCGCGGATCGTCCGCGAGGAGGTCTTTGCTGTTGACAGCACCGGCGCCAAACGATCACTGCCGCTTCCGGAGACGTGGCGCCAGCAGCCGATGCACGGAAGGATTATCGGTTTCGACCATCAGAGTCGCCTGATCGCATCCGGCACCTCGGGCGAGGTGGGCTTCACGGGAGAGCGCATCCTCGATCACATCGAGGCGCTCGACCTGGACACCGGCGAAGTGACGCGGGTCTATCCTTAGCGGCCCACCCTCCGCGGTGGCTCTCGGCCTTCTGATGAGAACACAAGCGTATCGGTCCCGACTCGCACGCCCGACAGGGTCCCTTCCGTCGCTGCAATGCTTGGGGCCTCTTCCCCCTCCGCGAGGGGCACCAGCGCGACCACAAACTCGATCTCCCGCCCCTCGCCGGGGGCCCTGATACGCAGGCAGAGGGGATCCTTGACATTGATGTGCTCCCCGATTCCTGGCAGCACCTCCATAGTGACATCCGCCGGTGCGATCACCTTCCCCAACAGCCGCGCCTTCTCCCCCGCGACAGTGAACGTGTCGCCGTCTACTGTCACCTTCCCTCCAGGCTGAAGCATGAAATCGAAGCTCTCCGGCACGGCCGTCTTCGCCCGATCCCGAACCACCACATACCCCCACTTCCCCGTCCCCTCGTGCGGCAGCACCAGCGCCAGCTCCCTCACCACCGACTCCGCGCCCTCGTACGCATCCGTCGCATCCGACCGGAACCAGACAACGCCGTCGCTCTCCTCCGCCTCCGTGATCGTCCCGCGGCTGTCCGGGCCGATGCGCTGGTGCGTGTCCCCGATCACCAGGCAGTTGTGCGAGCGCGTATCCGCGTTGAAGTAGACCACCTCACGGGTGAAGTACCCCTCGCCCACCTCGCCGTACCCGTAGTCGCGCAGCAGCCACTCGCCGCCCGCGTTGAGCAGGAAGTTGTTTACATCCAGGTGGGAGTGCGACACCGCGGTCCTCCCGCTGCGCAGATGCAGCGTCAGCGCGTCCTCTCCCCAGCTCGTCCGCGCGCCCGCGAACCCGGTCTTCGTGAACGCCTGCCACAGCGGCTGCCCCTGGGGCACCTTCGGCTCCACTGACGGGTCGTACCACAGCAGGGCCCAGAGCGTCGCGTCGATGTCTCTGCGGTCCGGCAGTGCCTCCGCGAGCCACTGCGTCATCCCATCCTCGTACTCGGATGCGATTCGGTACATGATCGGGCGGATTGCGTGCCAGTCGCGCGGCGGCCCGTCCCCGAAGTTCGCCACCATCGGGATGCTTGGCCCCGCCAGGTAGAGGCGAAACAGCGGCGTCTTCCGGACGAAGGATGCCTCGTAGAAGTTCTCATCGCTGTACGGCCGCGCGGCCGTGATGAACCGCGTCAGCGACTCGATCCCATATCCCCAGTACGGGATGCCCTCCTCGTACGCGCCTTCGTCCGGCAGCTCCGCCACGATATGCTGGAATCCCCAGAGCGACTTCCGCAGCCACTCCCCGACCTCGGGCACATCTCCCCCCAGCGCGATCGCCGTCACCCCGAGCGCTTGATACGCACACCACGAATGGTTCTGCCGCCATTCGTGCTTCCACCATCCACGGTCGTTGATCCCCTCCGCCGACTCGTACATCAGCTTGCCCCGCTCGGCCAGGATCGCTCGCAGCGTCTCCCGGTCCTCCGACGACCACCGGTCGTACAGCCAGTCGTACGCAATGGCAAGCCCGAAGAGACAGTGCGAGGCCGCCAGGTCCGCGTTCTCGAACACGCCCGCCCCCCACAGCGGGTATTCCGCCGGCTTCAGCGCCCACTTCCGCACCAGCTCGAAGTACTTCGGGTCCGCATCGAGCAGTGCCACGAGAGCCATTCCCGGGACCCTGTACCCGAACTGGCGCTGCCACAGCATCTCATCGTTCAGGGTGCCGGGCCTCGTCGGGTCACCCCCCAGCCGCGGCGGCTGGTACTGCGGCGGCTCCTCGTCCAGCGCAGCGTCCACCGCCGCCTTCAGCCGCTCCCACTTGCCGCGATGCGTCGTCTGGATCGCCTTCTTCAGCTCGACCAATCCATCCGCCTGAAAGAACAGCCGCGGCCGCCCGGCCGCGACCACGTTCGATTCCAACTTCTCAGCACTCATCTTCACCTCGCTCGGCTCCCATTCAGCCGCGCCTGGCGCCGCGGCGCCAAACATCATCCATCCGACCAGCGCGGCTGCTATCAGTCCCCTCATCTTAGCGGGACTTCAGAAAGATCAAACAATAATGATGATGGTAGTTCGGCACGAATATCTTCGGGTAGCCCCAGATGCCCAGCGGCTTCGTGTTCTGACACCAGATGCGCTCCCCCTGAAACTGCCACCGAGCACCGTTCCGCCCCGGCTTCCCGATCCGCCTCGCCAGGTCCCACGCCAGCGGCCTCACATCTCCCTCCGGGTCCCGCAAGTTCTGCGCCACCACCACCAGGTACTTCCCGTCCTTCACACACCTTCGCACGCGGTCAAACACCTTCCCCAGCCCGTCGATGAACTCCCCGTAGTCCCGCACATTCCCCAGGTCCGTCCGGCTGTTCGAGTAGGCCGTGTCCAGGCCCTTTGCCGCCCGCTGCTTGTGCTTCGAGAACACCCCTCCCCGGCTCGTGCTCAGCATCCGCCAATACGGCGGCGACGTGATCGCGAAGTCGAACTGCGGCTGCCCCCGCGCAAACCCGATCCCCGCCCCCTCAAGCTCCTCCCGCCGCGGCCGCCAGAACTCCACCCTCCCCATCTCGCGCGCGTCCCCGCACACCACTACCTGTGGCGTCAGCAGATTCCGGCTCCGCCGCTCGGCCACCCGACCATACCGCTCGCTCAGCTCCACACCCACGCCGACTCTCTCATTCTCCGCGCACGCCACCAACGTCGCCCCCGACCCCGCGAACGGATCCAGCACCGCCCCGCCCCGCTTCGTAAAGAACCCCAGGAAATCCGACACCAGCTCCTCCGGATACCGCGCCGGATGCAGCTCCGTCGGCTTGTTCCTCCAATACCGCGGCGAATCGCACACGAACCACGTCCGCGTGAACTTGATCCACTCCTTGCCCGTCAGATCGTTGAGATCGTTGCGAGGTTTGCGCCGCGGTGCCATATCACCAGACTACTTCTTGCCCAACCCCCCCATCCCCTTCCCCGAAATGTAGGGTGGACATGCTCCGCCGCCTCGACCTCGATATCCCGCGTACAGCCCAATCAGCTCCTCGGCCACACCGCCCCTGCACAAGTGCCTGGCGACCACCAATGTGACCGAGGGCTCGCTCTCCGGGGCAGAGGGGCGAACGGGACGCGCCACCCGCTGGCGCTCGGGCGAGATGGACGGCACAGAGGAGGGAGCACGTCCTGGCTGCTTCTGGTTCTCACTGCCGCTCTGATGCCCGCGCGTCGGCGGAGGTGGCCACGGCCGTGGATAGCAAGATAGAGCTGGCTTGCTCGACTTGAAAGACTCTCACTCCGAGTGGTGAAGAAACGGGGAGCACAGCCCCAGCATATCAGCACGCCGACACGGAAGCAAACAGCTCTAGAATGCCGCTACAGTGTTTCAAGGTAGGACACCGGGAGGATGCCGCAGTGGTGGCGAGAAGTCAAGCCAGGGGGTGCCCCGGAACCTCGCCCCCTGGCTTCCTGGATGCCTCAGATTAGTCTTGGCGCACTTCGGGCGGTGAGCTGGCAGGTACACGCCCTCGCCGAAGAGAACCGCCGGAGGGCAGGGAATAGTCTGGCGCCGGTGCTCGTCCAATAGGGTGAGGGCGGGGAGGCAGTGGCCCGTGAAAGGAGACGGCGTGGCGAGGAACAGGGGCGGCCCATGACGCTTATCCAGGCGGACAGCGTCACCAAGAGCTATCGCGTAGGTGAAGTGAGCGTGCCGGCCATCCGGGGCGTGTCGTTCCGCGTGGAGGCGGGGTCGCTGGCGGCCTTCATCGGACCGTCGGGCAGCGGGAAGACCACGCTGCTGAACATGGTCGGGTGTCTCGACCGGCCGGACGGGGGGACATTGCAGGTGCTGGACACAGACCTGAGCGAGCTCTCGCGCCTCGCGCGGGCCGAGTTTCGGGGCGACCATCTCGGGTTCATCTTCCAGGACTTCAACCTCCTGCCGGTGCTGACGGCCTACGAGAACGTCGAGTACCCCCTAGTCGTGGTGAAGCCCGTACCGCCGGCGGAACGGCGCGAGCGGGTCATGTCGGTGCTCGAATCGGTCGGCATCGCCGAGCACGCGGGCAAGTACCCGGACCAGCTTTCCGGCGGGCAGAAGCAGCGAATCGCGGTCGCCCGAGCGCTCGTGACGAGGCCGCGGCTCGTGCTCGCCGACGAACCGACGGCAAACCTGGACAGCGCCACCGCGCGCTCCATCATCGAACTGATGCGGGAGATGCGAGACCGGTACGAGACGACGTTCGTCTTCTCAACCCACGACACCCGGATCGTGGATGCCGTGGAGGTCATCTTCGAGCTCGCCGACGGCGCCATCGCTCAGACGCGGCGGCAAGGAGCGGCGGCATGATGCGGCTCCTGAACCTTGCTATCCGAAACCTCTACCGCCACCGGCGCCGGACGGCGCTGACGGCCCTGCTCGTCATGACCGGCGTGTTGGCGGTCCTCGCGTTCACCTCGGTGAGCACGGCCTTCAAGTCGGCGATGGTCGGCAGCATCACCGACTCCATGCTCGGCCACATGCAGGTGCACCGCAAGGGGTACCTCGCCTCGATTGAGAACCTGCCGCTCCACCTCCAGATCCAGCCGAAGGCGATGCAGGAGCTGGAGGCGGCGCTCGACAGCACGCCCGAGATCGTCGCCTGGTCGCCGCGGGTCAAGCTCGGGGGCATGTACAGCGACTTCCAGGAGACGACCAGCGTACGCGTGAACGGTGTGCTGCCGGAGCGGGAGATGGCCACCTGTACCGAGCTTGTGGATCGCATCCAGGAGGGAGACAAGGCCCCCCTGGAGCGCGGCCAGATCTGGCTGCCCGATCTGCTGGCGAGAGGGATGAAGGTCGGAGTCGGCGACACCGGCGTGGTGGTGGCAACCAACCTCGACGGCGCCGTGAACGGCATGACCTTCGAGGTCGCCGCCATTCTGGAGAGCGTGACCGGCCCGGGAGGCCGCGACGCCTACGTCCACCTCGAGGACGCGCGAGAGCTGCTCCGGATGGAGGCGCCGGAGGTGAGCGAGGTGGCCGTGCGGGTCGAGCGGTTCGACCGCCTCGGGACGGCACAGGACAAGCTGGCGGCGGCGCTCTCCGGCATTACGAATCAGAAGGGCGACCCCGCCCTGGAGCTGCACGACTGGAAGAAGCTCTCACCGTTCTCGAACGTGGTGCGCAGCATCGACCTCATAACGCTGTTCATGCAGGCCGTGCTCATCGCGGTCGTGCTCGTGTCGGTGCTCAACGTCATGCTCATGGCGGTCTACGAGCGGATGCGGGAGATCGGGACGATGGCGGCCATCGGCACGCGACCGAGGATGATCGTCGGGATCTTCCTGATGGAGGGGCTCTGCCTCGGCGTGCTGGGCGCGGCCGTAGGCATTGCCGCCTCCTTCCTTGTGGTCTGGATCATGCGGATGGTCGGCGTCTCCACCTCCTTCGGGCGAAAGGCGGAGCTCGTGCTCGACCCGTCCATCGCCGCCGGAGATGTGCTCACAGTGGCGGTGGTGGTCATCGCCGCCGCCGTGCTCGCCAGCCTCCAGCCGGCGCTGAAGGCGGCGCGAATGGATCCCATTGAGGCCTTGCGACATGTATAGAAAAGCCACGCTTCTGACGATTTGCCTGACGCTGACAGCCCTCGCCATAGGGCTCCACCCCGGGATGGCGGCCACACCGGCAAGCTCCGGCGAGGCGCTGCTGCTCGAGGTGGACCAGCGGCTTCAGCCCGAGAGCTACGAGTCCTACCGGAAGCTCATCAACATCGAGCCCGACGGCCGCCGCAAGGAGTTCGTCTTCTACGGCCTCAAGAAGGGCCGCGACAGTGTGCTCATGCTCTTCCTGGAGCCGGCGACCGAGCGAGGCCGGACGACGCTGCGGCTCGGCGACAACATGTGGCTCTACATCCCCAGCGTGGGGAAGCCGATTCGGATCACCAGCCTGCAATCCGTCACCGGCGGCGTCTTCAACAACGCCGACATCATGAGCCTCGACTACAGCGTGGAGTACTCCGTGACCTCGGAGTCGAAGGACGGCGACCACACGGTGCTCGATCTGAAGGCGAAGACAAAGGCGGTCGCCTACGATCGGCTGAAAATGTGGGTGGACGCGACGCGGAAGCTGCCGGTGAAGATCGAGTGCTATGCCGCCACGGGGCTGCTCATCAAGACCCTCCGCTTCAGCGAGGTGAAGGACTTCGGCGATGGTGTCGTGCGGCCTTCGGTCGTGGAGACGGACAGCCCGCTCCAGAAGGGATACAGGTCGATCATGGTGTTCGCGACGGTGACGCCGCGGCCGCTGGATGACGAGGTCTTCACGCTGAACTTCCTGCCGAAGGTGGACACGCTGCGGTGAGGCCCGCTCTACTCGTTCTCGCCTTGCTTGCCCTGTCCGGCGCGGCCCTCGCCGCCGAAGACTTCTCCTTCGACATCTCCGCCCTCCAGCCGAAGCCCTGGACGGTGCAGGGCTATTTCGAAATCCAGCCGGGCTTCACTTCCCCCGATCCGGACAGCCTTCTCCGCCGGCTGAAGCTCTTCGACAAGGAGGGGGTTGACAGCCGTACCCAGATGCTCGCCCGGCTTCAGCTGGAGGCCGCCTACCGGCAGGGCGACACGCGGCTCTACCTGCGCACCAACTCTGACCTTCAGCGGGAGCTGGGGGAATGGGACCATCTGACCTCACTCCACGAGGGCTATGTGAGTTGGACGCCGCGCACCGGGCTCGCCCTAGATGCCGGCAAGAAGGTGATGCGCTGGGGCACAGGCTACTCCTGGAGCCCGGTGGCGTTTGTGGAACGGCCGAAAGACCCCGATGACCCGGAGCTGCCGAGGGAGGGATTCTTCCTCCTTGCGGCGGAGCGGGTGACGGCGCGGCCGGCGGCCCTCCAGACCGTCGGGCTGACGCTCGTGCTCCTCCCCGTGGCGGGCGACGCGGGGTCAGACTTCGGCGACGAGCCGGGCCTCAATGCGGCGGGAAAACTCTATCTCCTCTATGCCGACACGGACATCGACATCCTCGCCCTGGCGGGGCCGAGCCAGCCGACCCGGTTCGGCTTCGACTTCGCCCGGAACCTGGAGCCGCACTTCGAAGTCCACGGCGAGTACGCCTATGCGCCGGCGGAGGACCGGAGCTGGGCGACAGCGGAGGGAGAAGTCCTCACGGCGCGGGGGCCGGTGCACCGGGGGCTGCTCGGCCTCCGGTACCTGACGCCGAGCGAAACGACCTACATCGTCGAGTACCAGCACAATGGGGCCGGCGCCAGCGCCTCCGAGATCGAAGACTTCTTCGACTTTGTCTCCGCTGCCGACGCCCATTATCGCGAGACCGCCGACGACTCCCTGCTCCAGCGCGCCCGCTGGCTGAACCAGGAGCTGTACTCCGACCGCCCGCTTGGCCGGCACTACCTCTACGCCCGGGTGAGCCAGCGAGAGCCGTGGAACATCCTCTACCTCACCGCCGCCGCCACGCTCCAGTGCAACCTCAGCGACGGAAGCTTCAGCCTGATACCAGAGGCAACCTATGCCCGGCACGCCGACTGGGAAGTGCGGCTGAGAGCGGCCGTGCTCGTCGGCGCCGACCGGAGCGAGTTCGGCGAGAAGCCGGGCCGCTACCGCCTCGACCTCCGCCTGCGCCGACTATTCTGAAGGGCGTCCTGTAGGGTTATCATAAGACGGTCTCCTCCTGCGGGTGTTGAAATAGGTGCTTGACGCACAAACACCTGACACAGAGAGGAGACCGAAGATGCAGTACGTAGGACTGGACGTGCACAAGAGCTTTACCACGATGGGG
>DAOVEW010000173.1 GCA_030668755.1 Bacillota bacterium
GTGCTCGTGCTGATCTTCGCGGAAATGGTGCCGATCTGCTATGCGGCGGCGAATGCGAGACGGGTGGCCCGGGTGGCCGTGTGGCCGATGTGGGTCGCGTCGGGGCTGCTGTCGCTGCCGGCGCGGGCGGTGGAGCTTATCGCCGATAGGCTCGCCAGGTTGCTCGGGGGCGGGCCGCGGCCGGAGCCTCCGGTGACGGAGGGGGAGATTCGGGCGATCGTAGACCTGCAGGCCGAGGCGGGCGGGCTGGAGGAAGAAGAGAAGGTGATGATCCACCAGATCTTCGAGTTCGGGGACAAGGTGGCGCGGGAGGTGATGGTGCCGCGAACGGACATAGTGGCGATTTCCGAGACGGCGACGGCGAGCGAAGCCGGCGCGGCCTCGACGGAACACCGGATCTCGCGGCTGCCGGTGTACCGGGGGGATCTGGATACGATCATCGGGATGATGTACGTAAAAGATGTGCTGCCGGTGCTGGCGTCGGGGAAGGGGGACACTCAGGTGACGGCGGTGATGCGGCAGCCGCTGCGGGTACCGGAGACGAAGAAGCTGAGCGATCTGCTGGCCGAGTTTCAGCGGCGGCGGCGGACGATGGCGATAGTGGTGGACGAGTATGGAGGGACCTCGGGGCTGGTGACGGTGGAGGACCTGCTGGAAGAGGTGGTGGGCGACATCTACGACGAGTACGATGTGGTGCGTCCTGCCATCGAGCGTCTCGGGGAGGGCGGGGTGATGCTGGACGGACGGATGGCAATAGACGAAGCCGCCGAGGCGATAGGCGTGGGGCTGCCGGAGGGGGAGTACGACTCGGTGGCGGGGCTGCTGTACAGCCGGCTGGGGACGGTGCCGCGGCAGGGGGACGTGCTGGAGCTGGAGGGGGTGACAGTGATCGTCGAGGAGATGGACGGATACCGTATCACCCGGGTGCGGGCGTTGACGAAGACGGAACCGGAAGACGAGTCAAGGTAGGAGGTGTTGGCTGCCGTCCGCGGAATGCGGGCGGTTTACGATGAGCGATCCTTCACCAGCGTTAGGCATCGGTGGACTGGGCGGGTACGCCGGGCAGGTGGTCGGCGTCGTCGTTTGCTTTCTGCTGCTGGCATTGAGCTCGCTGTCGGAAGCGGCCTTGCTGCGGGTGAGCCTGGGGCGCGCGAGGCAGCTCGCGGCCGAGGGAAAGTGGTCCGCGCGGCGGCTGGTCGGGCTGGTGGAGAGGAGGCAGGAGGTGCTCAGCACCCTGATCCTGCTCATCAACCTGGCCATCATCGCGGCCTCCGCGTACGCGACGGAGATCACCATCGGGCTGTCGGGCGGGAGCAATCGGTGGGTGCCGGTGACGTCGGTGGGGATGATCGCGTTCCTGCTGGTGTTCTGCGAGCTAACGCCGAAGACGTACGCGATGCGGCGGCCGGAGGCGATTGCGCTCTTCGCGGCGCCTGCGCTCAGCGCGCTGCACTGGGTGGTGCATCCTGTTGGGCGGGTCCTGCATGTGGTGGGGATATGGATCATCCGTCGGATGATCGTCCCTGTTATCGGCGGGGAAGTGCTGGCCGGGTATCGGATCTACTCCGATGAGGAAATGATAGAGCTGGTGGCCGAGGGGGAGGCCGAGGGCGACATCGAGGAGGATGAGAAGGAGATGATCGCCGGCGTCATCGAGTTTGCGGACAAGGTGGCGCGAGAGGTGATGACGCCGAGGACGGACATGGTGTGCGTGCCGGCGGAGACGAGCCTGGTGGAGGCGGCGGGGGTGTCGGAGGAGAGCGGGTACTCGCGGCTGCCGGTTTACCAGGGGAATGTGGATCACATCGTGGGGATCGTCTACGCCAAGGACATGGTGTCTGCGCTGCAAACGGGGGGCCGGGAGCTGAGGGCGGGGCAGATCGCGCGAAAGCCCGTGCCGGTGGTGCCGGAGAACAAGAAGGCGGACGAGGTGCTGCACATGATGCAGCGCAAGCGGCTCCATATGGCGGTGGTGATAGACGAGTACGGCGGGACGGCGGGGGTGGTGACGATCGAGGATCTGTTGGAGGAGATCTTCGGGGAGATTCGGGACGAGCACGATCTGGAAGCGGAGCCGGTGCGGCAGATTGATGAGGGGACGGTGGTGGTGGATGGGCGGGTGAGCGTGGACGAGATCAACGAGCACTTCGGGGTGGTGCTGCCGGAGGGGGAGTTCGACAGCGTGGGAGGGTTCATATTGGACCGGCTGGGCCGGCTGCCGGCTGCGGGGGAGCGCGCGGCGTGGGGGGACCTGGAGTTCACGGTGGAGGCGGTGACAGAGAACCGGATACAGCGGGTGCGGGTGGAGCGCAAGCGGCAGGAGGCGGAGGATGAGCAGGAGGGCCGGGGAGGGAAGTAGCTGGGAGGAGCTGGAGGCGGCGGCGCGGGCGGCGAGCGAACGGGCCTACGCGCCGTACTCGCGGCTGCGGGTGGGGGCGGCGCTGGAGGTGGCAGGGGGCGGGATATACGCTGGGTGCAATGTGGAGAACTCCTCCTTTGGGCTGACGATATGCGCCGAGCGGGCCGCTGTGTTCCAGGCTGCGGCGGCGGGCGAGAGGGAATTCCGCGGGCTGTGCATCGTGACGCCCGACGCGGGCCCGCTGTCGCCCTGCGGCGCGTGCCGGCAGGTGCTGGCGGAGTTCTGTCGGGAGCTGCCGATCCTGTCGGTCGGGCGCGGAGGGGTGAGGCGGGAGATGGAGCTGGCGGAGCTTCTGCCCGAGGCCTTTGCGTGGCCGGCAGGAGGAGGCGAGGGCAGGCAGGAAGTGTGAGGGGCGAGCCCTACTGCGCCTCTGGATAGGAACCGAGGAGGCGGAGCACTAGCGTTCGATCCGCCATCTCATCGAGGGCTCGCCGAAGCGCTCCGCCGGGATCCTCGGCGTGGCCCTGGACATCCACGAAGAACATGTACTCCCACGGGGTCTGCTTTGTGGGGTGTGATTGGATAAAGGTCATATTGATGTGATGGCTGCTGAAGAGGGCGAGCGCCCGATGAAGCGCGCCGGCCTTGTGGGGCACGGAGAATACGAGGGAGGTGCGGTCGGTGCCGCTGGGGGGCGGGGTGTGGCGGCCGATGACGACGAAGCGGGTGCGGTTGTCGGGGCGATCGTGTATGCGCTCGCGCAGCGCGGGGACGTCGTAAAGCTCGCCGGCGAGCGCGGGGCCGACGGCCGCGGAGGCGGGTTCGGTGCTCGCGAGTTCGGCCGCGCGGGCGGTGCTGCCGACAGGCACGAGTTCGGCCTTCGGGAGGTTCGCACGGAGCCAGATGCGGCACTGCGCGAGGGCCTGGGGGTGGGAGTAGACGCGGGCGACTTCGTCGAGGGAGGGGGACTTGGAGAGCAGGTAGTGCTCGATGTCCACATAGGTCTCGGCGCAGATCTTGAGGTTGGACTCGACGAAGGCATCGAGCGTGAGGGGGACAACGCCCGCGGTGGTGTTCTCGATGGGGACGACGCCGAGGTCGGCCTCTCTCTTCTCGACCGTGTTGAAGACGTCCTCGATGGTGTCGAGGGGGCGGAGGTCGGCCGAGCCGAACTTGCGCCGCGCGGCGATGTGGGTGAAGGAGCCGGCGGGGCCGTAGTAGGCGACGACGAGACGTTTTTCGAGGAGGCGGGTGGCCGCGAAGATGGCGGCATAGATGTCGCGCAGGGCATCGGCCGGGAGGGGGCCTTTGCCGGCCTCGGCAAGGCGGTCGAGGATGAGCCGCTCGCGCGCGGGGTCGAACACGGGCCGCTCGGCCTGCTCCTTGAGGCGGCCGATCTGGATGGCCTTCTGGGCCCGCCGGTTGAGCAGGTCGAGGATGGCGGCGTCCAGCTCGTCTATGTCTCGCCTGATGTCGTCTATGTCCATGGGAGCCCCTCGCGTGCGGAGTTGGTGAGGGCCTGTTATTCTTTGCGGCCGGCCGCGCGACCTTTTGGATGAGATAATGGAGAAGGGGCGAAGGTGGGTGGAGAGGGATGGGAGGGGCGGAGGCGCCGGTGAGCGAGGTCGGCGATTTGAGCGTCTGTGTGGGCCGAGGGTGGAGCGGAGAGGAACGTGAGAGAGCAGAGAGCTGAGAACATGGCGGGAGGGGAGGCCGTTCCGGAGGGGCTGTGGAGGAAGTGCTCGCAGTGCGGGGAGATGCTGTATCAGCCGGAGCTGCGGGAGGATCTGTACGTGTGCCGGCACTGTGGGCATCACCGGCGGCTGCGGGCGCGAGAGCGAATTGCGATCACGGTTGACGAGGGGTCGTTCGAGGAGCGCGACGCGGAGATTCGGACGAGCGACCCGCTGTCGTTTCCGGGGTACCGGGAGAAGCTGGCGGAGGACGAGGCGCGTTCGGGGCTGCGGGAGGCAAGGGTGTGGGGGGAGTGCAGGCTCGGGGGCCGGGGGGCGGTGCGGGCGGT
>DAOVEW010000163.1 GCA_030668755.1 Bacillota bacterium
CTCGAGGAGGCCGGAGTACCCGGCTACACCAGATTCTCGGGGGCGTCTGGCCTGGGGGAAACCGGTCGCCACGAACGGACTGCCGTCTGGCCGGGCCAGAACACCCTCATCCTGTCGGCGGTTTCAGAAAGCCTGGTGCCCGAGGTTATCCGCCGCCTCAAAGGCCTTCACAACAGTCGCCCTGGCCACGTGCTTGGGCTGAAGATCTTTGCTTTCCCCGTACAGGAGTTCCTGTAACGCTCTCGCCACGTGGCCGCTTGGAAGGAATGACACCGGACTGGCCGATGGCTAACCTAGCGGCCGTCTGGTGATCGGGTCTGCCGACGTAGCCATCTGCACTGCCAACGCGGGTAGAAAACTGCCCGGGCGCTGTCAATCTCTGCCTGTGTATTCAGGGATCTCAGGTCCGACTCGCTACTACATCGTCCGGCCCTACAGCCGCCCATGGCGCAGCATCGACACGAGGAGCCAGAACCCCAGCAGTGAGGCAGCGACGAATCCCAGGATTCCGAGAATCGGCCAGCCGTGAAAGAGCGGGCCCACCCCGGCCTGGAGGATCAGGGAGGAGCCGAGGATAATCGCGGCCACGATAATGCTGAAGGAGAGGCGGTTTGTCATCTGGTGCAGATGCGAGACAGGCTTGTCGAACCGGGTCGGCTCGAACCTTACGGTCAGCCGGCCCGACTGCACCAGATCGAGCAAGTTGGCGAGGCCCCCTGGCACGTAGCGTAGCAGCCGCCGGGCATCTCTCGCGTCGGCCACGAGGTCGGAGACAAGTCGACCAGGCGAGAGTCTGCGCCGGATCATTTCGCCTGCGAAAGGCTGGGCTACCTCAGCGATGTTGAAGCTGGGGTCAAGCTCGCGGCCGATTCCATCCAAGATGGCCACCGTCTTCACCGCGAGCGCGAAGTCGGCCGGGATGCGTACCCCGTACTTCTGCGCGAGTCCCATCACCTCGCGGACGATCTCCGCGGCGCGCAGTTGTTGGATTGGGAGACTGTAGTATTTGCTGAGCGCGCGCGAGATGTCTCGCGACATCGCCCTGCGATCAACGTCGTCGGGTGCAATGCCAATTGCCAGAAGCGCGTCTATGATGGCATCGGTATCGTGGCGGACGACGCCCACGAAGAGGTCGGCCATCTGCTCGCGCAAGTGCTCGTCAATGCGGCCGACCATGCCGAAATCCACGAACGCGATCCGACCGTCGTCCTGGATGAAGATGTTGCCCCGGTGGGGGTCAGCGTGGAAGAAGCCTTGCTCGAGGACCTGTTTCAGGTAGAGTTCAGCGCCTCGCCTAGCGATCTGCTTACGGTCGAGTCCCTTGGCCTCGATCGCCTCCAGGTGGCTTAGCTTCGTGCCACTGATGCGCTCCAGAGTGAGCACGCGCTTGGTCGTGTGCTCCCAGTAGATCTTCGGGATGTGCACGCCCGGGTCGTCTGCGAAGTTATCCCGGAAGCGGTCGGCGTTGTGCCCCTCCAGCGTGAAGTCCATTTCGTCCCGCGTCGTCTGCATGAATTCACGCACCACATCAACCGCGCTCTGCTGTCTCGCCCAGGACACGCTTCGCTCGAGCAGGCCGGCCATGTTGAGCAGGATCTCGAAGTCGGTCTCCATCTGCTCTGCGACGTCCGGCCGCTGAACCTTCACGGCCACTTCCTCGCCGGAGCGCAGCTTTGCGAAGTGCACCTGGGCGATGGAGGCGGCGGCGACCGCGTCGTGCTCAAAGCTGGCAAAGACCTGCTCTGGACCGGCCCCCAGCTCGGCCTCGATCACCTGCTTGACCTCCGAATAGGGCCGGGGCGGCACCTCATCCTGGAGCTTCTCCAACTCGTCCACCAGGCCATCCGGCAGCAAATCGCGCCGGGCGCTCAGAATCTGGCCCAGCTTGATGAACGTGCCACCCAGCTCCTCGAGCGCAAGCCGGATTCTACGCCAGGTGGTCTGCCCGGGGTGCTCGCCCTCAGCCCGGGTGGCCAGGCGCCGCCGGCGCGGCAGCAGCCTCGAGAGGCCCACCCGATCCAGTAGGTAGCCCAGTTCGTGGTGTGCCGCAACGGCGCCGATTCGCCTGTACCGCCTTGCGTGCCTCCGAATCGCGTCAAGCCGCATGGCTTGGTCCGCCCTCCTGGGGCGACAGCCCGGAACCGTGCAAGAGAAGGCCGGCGGGGGCCGGGCCCACACGGCCGCGCCGCCTGTCCGGGCGCGTGAAGTGGGACACCGCGCTTGTCCCGCGTGCCTCAGGAGTCACGGGACGGCGATCTCAGTTGCTTCTCAAGAGACGCGAGCCTGTTCTCCAAGCACTGGAGGTCCGACTTGGTTGCCACGCCTGTCTCCGCGAGCAGCTTCTCCACGTGCTTCTCGACGGTGGCCCGGATTTGGGCCCTCTCCTTGTTGCCCCGTTCGATCAGTTCATCCGCCAGCTTCTTCGCCTCCTCTTCGGTCACCTCACCCTTCTGGGCCAGGTCGGCCGCCAGCTTCTCGGCGGTTTCTCTGGTCAGGGAGAGCGCCCCGATGCCCATCAGCATCGCCTTTCTCGCCAGCTCGAACATGATATCACCTCCTTCGGTAGCCCGCTGGCACCGCGGGCACGCAGCGTTACGACTTCGCGTGTGCTGTTATCCCCTTCCCCTTATCCCACCGACCAGGGCTTTCCTCTCCGCTGCCAACTCGCCAGGCGGCCGCAGTCGCCCCCGCAGCTCCTCCCACATCGGATCTGTGAGCCGCTCCAGCTCCTCGGCATAGCGGTCCAACGTCGGGGCCAGCTCGGTGATAAGGCTCTCCGCACCCTCGTGGGTCCCGTGAGCCTTGCCCTCGGCCACCGCTTCCCGGAGCACGCAGGGGTTGTCGAGGAACATGCAGGGTTTGAGCTGGTTCTCGCTCCACGGGAAGCGATACTGGATCGCTCGGAAGAACGGCGAATTGAGAGCCTCCTTCAGGCTGGTTTCGTTGACGTTGTCCGTGGCGAAGTGAACGAACGCGCAGGGCTCGACATCGCCGCTGCTGTTGATGTGTGCGTACAGCCGCGCGGCGATGCATCCGTTCACGAGCCATCCGTCGTTCCAGAAGTCCGCCACGAAGATGGGCTTGGTGGCCCTGATACGGACTACTCGCTCCCGGTGGCGTTCGCGCTGCTCGGGAGTCGGCATCTGGGAGGGATCGGGCTTCAGCCCGATCGGCACATATATGAAGTACCATCCGAAGAGACACCCCTTCTCTATCAGCATGTCAATGAACTCATCGCTGGTCACCACATCCACGCCCTTGCGGGCCACCATGCTGGAGAAGCCGAAGGGCACGCGCTCTTGCCGGAGCGCATCCATGGCGGCCATGACGCGCTTGAAGGTGCCCCGACCGCGGCGGTCGTCCGTCTGCTCCTCGAATCCCTCAATGCTGATCGCCGGAGCAACGTTCCCCACTTCGGCCAGCTTCTTGGCGATCGCATCGTCGATCAACGTGCCGTTCGTGTAGACCTGGAAGTAGGCGTCATCGTGCTTGCGATAGATCTCGAACAGGTCGTCCCGGATGAACGGTTCGCCCCCGGTGATGGTGAAGAAATACATCCCCATCTCCTTGGCCTCGGTGATCACCCGATCCAGGACCTCCAGTGGCATATCGCTGTCCTTGGAGTACTTGGCCGCCCAGCATCCGCGGCAGTGCAGGTTGCACCTCTCCGTCGGGCTGATAACCAGTAGGAACGGCGCCGTCTGACCTTGCGCCTTCAACTCGTCGCGCCGAGCCGCGCCGAAGTAGGCCGCGTTCAGACCAAGGTTCTCGACTAGTTTCGTCCGGCAGTTAGGCCGGATGCCCCCCAGAATCCTGCGCCCGAGTTCCAATGCCGGGTGCTTCTGCTCGAACAGCCCGCGCAACTGCTGCATCTGCACCTTGTGGCCCTGGGTCTTCGCGATCGCTTCCAGCACCCGCGTCAACCTAATCAGGCTAGCATCCGAGCTTCTGGCCAGCAGCCCCGGCAACACCCGGGTCGCCTGCACAGCCGTGTAGTGTTTCGCCGATTGCACCATACTCATCACATATCCCTCCTGCCATTTGAATGTTGCTGGGCCATCTGCCTACAGAAAGCCCAAAAGACCAAAAAACAGAGCGCAGAAAAACGCCCTCTATGCGCGCCCGCTAACCCGCTTCACTACCCGATCCAGAAATCGGAGCAAGCTCTCCTGCTTCGCCCTGTCCATGAGCTCCACCATGGTATGATGTCGCTCTCGGAAGTCGCTCAGCCTTCCCCGCAGGTCAACCCTTCTCAGCGCCCGCTTCGGCAGACTCGCTCCCACCTCCGCCAGGGCCGTCAGCCGCGCACGAGGCGACGCCACCCGCGCCGCGACGTCCTGCAGCAACGGAGTCTCCTCCACCCTCCCCCTGAGGTCTTCCACCGTCAGCAGCAGCGCAGTCATCGCCGCGGCCCAGTAGGAGCGCGGCGAACCCCGGGAATCCAGAGCGTCAAGCAGCTCCTCGGCCACGGCCTGATATTCGCCCGCCGGAGCCTGCTCAAGCGCGGAAAGAATCCTCTCCTTCGTCTCCTCCCACTCCTGCTCG
>DAOVEW010000354.1 GCA_030668755.1 Bacillota bacterium
ATCTGAAAGGTGAAGTGATATGCCAAAGGGATTCACGCTGTGGTTCACTGGCCTCTCTGCGTCGGGAAAGACCACCCTGGCCGAGCGAGTTCGCGACATCCTGCTCGAACGCGGCATGAAGGTGGAGGTCCTCGACGGCGACGTCGTCCGCCAGAACCTCAGCAAAGGGCTCGGCTTCTCCAAGGAGGACCGCGATATCAACATCCGCCGCATCGGATTCGTCTGCAGCCTCCTCACCCGCAACGACGTAGTGGCGATCGGCGCCGCCATCTCGCCCTACAAGGCCATCAGAGACGAGAACCGCAAGCTCATCGGCCGCTTCGTCGAGGTCTACTGCAAGTGCGACCTCGAGACCCTCAAGCAGCGCGACCCCAAAGGCCTCTACCAGAAAGCCATCGACGGCGAGATCGAGAACTTCACCGGCGTCAGCGACCCTTATGAGCCGCCCGACAACCCCGAGGTCGTCGTCGACACCGCCAACGAAGACATAGATACCTGTGTCGGCAGGATCATCGCCACCCTGGAGCAGTTGACCTACATCCCGGCCGGCGACGGGCGCGGCTACAGCGACGACGAAGAGGAGAGCATCAAGCAGCGTCTCCGCGACCTCGGCTACATCTGAGGTGAGAGATCATGCGGTTCCTTCGCCGGCGCCGGAAGAGAAACGCGTGCGCGGGGGGCCTCGACGGCGTTCCCCACGGCCTCCTGAAGCGACTCGCCGAGACCGGGGTGATGCCCCGCACCGCGCAGATCGTCGAAGGGGGAGGTCTCAGGCAAATGAGGGCCTCTCTCCCGCCAATCTCCTCCGTGAGCTGGTCCTGTTTCATGACCGGCGCGAACCCCGCCGAACACGGCATCTTCGGCTTCACCGACGCAGACCCCGAGACCTACAGGCTTCGCTTTCCCACCTTCACCGATCTCGCCGCGCCCACGTTCTGGGATCGCCTCGGCGAGCGCGGCCTCCGCTCCGCCGTCATCAACCAGCCCGCCACCTATCCCGCCCGCGAAATCCCCGGCGCCCTCGTCTCCGGCTTCGTCGCCCTCCAGCTCGCAAAGAGCGTCTGGCCCAGGGACCACCTTCCCCCACTCGAACGCATGGGCTATCGCATAGACGTTGACAGCCGGAAGGGCCGCGATGACCCGGATGGCCTTCTCGCCGACCTCGAATCCACCTTGGACACCCGCCGCAAGGCCGCGGCCTACTTCTGGGACCGCGAGCACTGGGACTACTTCCAGCTCGTCGTCACCGGCACAGACCGCCTCCACCATTTCCTGTGGAACGCAGTCGTGGACCAGCACGATCCGCGTCACGACCGCACCATGGCCTACTACCGCGCGGTGGACGAGCTCATCGGGGACATCTGGGATCGCTTCCACCAGGGCCGCTCGGCCGACGACGAGGGGCAGGGCTTCCTCCTCCTGTCAGATCACGGCTTCGGCGCGGTCCGCCGCGACGTCCGTCTCAACGCCTGGCTCCAGGAGAGCGGCTACCTCCATTACGAGAAGGACGAGCCCGAATCCGTCGCCGACATCTCCCCGGCCAGCCGCGCCTTCGTGCTCGACCCCGGCCGCGTCTACCTGAACGTCAAGGGCCGCTTCGGCAGAGGGTCGGTCGAGCCCGCGGATGCCCAGGCCCTTCGAGACGAGATCGCCTCCGGGCTCGGAGAGCTCACCTTTGAGGGCGACAAGGTGATCGCGCGCGTCTTCACCCGCGAGCAAGCCTACCGCGGGCCCAAGTTCGATCAAGCCCCCGATCTCGTCGCCATCGGCGCCGACGGCTTCGATCTCAAGGGCACGACCAAGGCCAAAGACGTCCTCGCGGAGACCTACTTCCAGGGCATGCACACCTGGGACGACGCCTTCGTCTGGAGCCGCCTCCCCGTGCCCGACGATCCCGAGATCTCGCAGCTGGCCGAGGTGATCGAGCAATGGCTCTCGCCGTGAGGCGCTTCCTGCCCGGGAAGGGGAACCGAGATGCGCGAGTTCCATAAGCGCAGTGTTGTCAAAGCGATCTGCTGGCGGGCACTCGCCACCCTCACGACCATGGCCGTCGTCTTCCTATTCACGAAGCAGCTCACGCTGGCTTTTGAGATCGGCGCCGTCGAGGTGGTGGTGAAGATCTTGCTCTACTACGGTCACGAGAGGCTCTGGAATAGGATCGGCTGGGGCAAACTGCAGCACCCCCTCGCGGCGCTCGCAGTTACGCGGGAGCTCGAGCCCGAGCATATGGATGAGATCGAGGCCAGGTTGAGGGAGTTGGGGTACCTCTAGCCGCCGCGCGCCCGTTGGCGTCGGGTTCCAGAGCCAATCTGCGGAAGGCGTTCCTCTGCTCGCGCCGTGATTCCTGCAAGCTGGCGGCCTACCGACTGCGGGAGGAGTCGCCGTGCATCGAGGCCGGCATCCAGATTGAGAACAATGGCGGCCGGGACTTCTGGGCCAATGAGGTCCCCGAGAAGGGGAGGAAGCCGAGCATCGAGGCCTGCTGCAAGCCCTAGCACGGCGCCACGTGGCGTGCATTGCAGCACAGGCGAAGGGCTGCAGTATGGAAAGATGGGGTATGGCGGAGGTGTCTTTGTGAGCCCAGACACTCTTGGCGATTATGCGCTTATTCGAAAGCTTGGCCAGGGAGGTATGGGCAAGGTCTTTCTGGCGAAGTCGCCGGACGGCGCAGAGATCGCTCTGAAGATGGTCCTCTTTCCTGAGGGCCTGGATCCGCGCGCGCGCTGGGAGACCGTAGAGCGCTTCCAGCGCGAGGCCCGGGCCGCCCGCTCGCTCGTCCACCCGAGCATCTGCCAGGTGCTCGACATCGGCGCCGACAGAGACACGTTCTTCATCGTGATGGAGTACTGCGA
>DAOVEW010000093.1 GCA_030668755.1 Bacillota bacterium
TGGGGTTTATGAGACAGCCACTGAAGTCCCGAAACACCGAGAACGGCCGGCGGGCAAGGGTGTGCCCGCCTCTAGCCTCCATGCGCACCAGCGCAGCTCGGCCCCGGGTCAGCTCCCGCTGGCCCGTGGGCACATTGCCCAAGTCTTTCAGCTCTCCGGTGGCAGGATCGAACAGCCCCATCGTGGTAAAGCTCTTGTGCACGTCCAGTCCTACGTACTGCATCTTCGGTCTCCTCTCTGTGTCAGGTGTTTGTCCTTCGAGGACCTCTTCAACACCCGCAGGAGGAGACCGTCTTATGATAACCCTACAGAAAGACAAGGGGCGGCGGGCACGGGAGTGTGCGCCCTACAGCAGGAGCGTGTCGTGCCGAATGGGCGGCGGAAGGGAACTCTGGGTGTGGAGATGAAGGCTTAAGGGGTGCTGGAGGCCATTTCGAAGCGCCGCATCGCAAGTTCGGGGCATGTAGAGGGATTCCCCCACGGGCCGATTCGCTCCGTTTCGCGGTTTCGAGATGCCCTCTGGGCGGGAGTGCAAGAAATGGACGGAGTCCGATTGGGTTCCTGCCAGGAGTGAGCCATGGAACGCACGCAAGCCGAGGCCTTTGCTGTACACATGCTAACGTTTATCAGGGACAAGTGGCCCGCAGCCGAAGTGGTTTCGCTCGAGGTGGGCCGCGACGACGCGAACGAGGTGCTGTGGTGCAAGATCCATCGCACGGAGGAGGATCGCACTCACGGCGGCGGGTATCTCTTCACCGTTGCATATCTCGACCGCGTGATCTCGGAGCAGGGCCCGTAGGCTCGGCGATCTCGCCGGTGAGATCGTAGGGCTCGGCTGCGGTAATCGCGGCGCGCACGAAGCGGCCGGGCCGCAGGTCTCGGCGTCCCGCGCGCACCTCGACGCTGCCGTCTATCTCGGGCGCGTCCCGAAAGCTTCGGCCGATCCACCGGCCGGGCGCGGTCCCGCGCTGCTCCAGCAGCACTTCCAGCTCCCGTCCCACCCAGGGCTCGTTCCGCGCTAGCGAGATGGTCTGCTGAAGCGTCATGAGCTCGTCGTAGCGCGCCTGCGCGACTTCGGCGGGGACCTGGTGGGGCAAGTCGGCGGCGGGAGTGCCGCTCTCTCGCGAGTAGCAGAAGGCTCCGGCGCGGTCGAGCTGGGCCGCCTGGAGGAACTGGAGGAGATCGCGGAAGTGGGTCTCGGTCTCCCCCGGGAAGCCCACGAGGAAGGTGCTGCGGATGGCGATGTCGGGCATGGCGTCCCGGAGTCGGTGGACGAGCCGGAGGTAGCTCTCACCCTCCCCCGGCCGGCCCATGCTTCGGAGCACGTCTGGATGGGAGTGCTGGAAGGGGATATCTATGTAGTCGCATATGCGCGGCTCGGCGGCCATGACGGCGATGAGCCTGCCGGTGACCCTGGTTGGGAAGCCGTAGAGGAGACGCACCCAGCGGAGGCCCTCGACGTGCGCGAGGTCGCGCAGGAGGTCGGCGATGTCGCCTTCTCGATGATCGCGGCCGAAGGCGGTGGTGTCCTGCGCGACGAGGTTGACCTCGCGCACGCCTTCTTCTGCGAGTCGTTCGGCCTCTCGCACGATTGCGCGTACGGACCGGCTTCGGAACCGGCCGCGCAGCCGCGGGATCACACAGAATCGGCAGCGATGGCTGCAGCCGTCGGCGATCTTGATGTAGGCCGTCCAGGGCGGGGTGGCGCGCAGGCGCGGGGCCGACTCATCGTATAGGTAGGCGGATGGGGCGGCCCGAGGAGCGTAGGCCTTATGCCCGGCGAGCGCGTCTCGGACGACGGAGACGACGTGGCCAACATCGCCCGGCCCGAGACAGGCGTCGATTTCAGGGAAGCGCCGGTGCAGGAAGCCGGCGGCCATCTGGGGCCAGCATCCGGCGCAGATGAGGGCCCCGGCGCGGTGGGAGCGCCGCCAGGCTGCGGCCTCCTCAAGCGCCTCCGCGGCCTCGGCGCGGGCGTCCTCGATGAAACAGCAGGTGTTGACGAGCAGGACGTCCGCGTCGCGGGCGTCGGCCGTGATGGAGAATCCGTCCCCGCGTAGCAGGCCCAGCATGACCTCGGTATCGACGAGGTTCTTCGGGCAGCCCAGGGAGACGGCTGCCACCGCGAGCGGAGGCCGCGCGCCGCGGCGCGTGCGTCTGTGCGGCGCTGCGGTGTGCGGTGGCCGGCGGTGCCGCGGCATTCAGACCAGCCCGAGCGCCTCGTCGAGCTTCGCGAGCTCCAGGTGGGCCTCGAACTGCTCGATGGCGTGCTCGATTTTCCTGGGCTCGCGTACGCGGAGCTTGCCGAGCAGCTCGTCGATGGTGGAGACCGTAGTGAGGGTATCGTCGCGCACGAGGAGGACGGGGACGCCGAGGTCCTCGGCGCGTGCGATTACGGTGTGGCTGGGCCGGAGGTCGCCGGTGAGGATGAGGCACCTGGTGGGGGTCTCGAGCGCGGCGAGCTGGATGTCGCTGCGGTCGCCGCCGGTGATGACGCACTTGCGGGGAGTGCGGCGGAAGTAGTGCAGGGCGCGGTCCACGCTCATGGCGCCGACGACGAAGTTCTCGACGAGCGCATCGGCGGTCTCTGTGCCGCAGAGCAACTGTGCGCCGGTGGCCTCTACGAGTTCCTTGACGCTGACGGAGTGCAAGATGGGGTCCATGGGCATAACGCCCAGGACGGCCATGCCGGCCTGCTCGAGGCAAGGGACGACGGTGTCCCAGATGCGGTCCTGGGAGCGCGGGGGCACCATGTTGAGGATGACGCCGATGAGGCGATCGCCGAGGGCACGGTGGGCGGCGATGACGCGGTCTGCGTCGAGGAAAGACTCGCAACGTCCGACCAGGAAGACGCTGGCGTCCAGCATGTCGGCCATGCGGGGTCCGGCCATGTCGAAGACGCTTCCGCGGGTGAGAACGGAGCCGGAGCCGGCAACGACGGTCACATCGGCGCCCTCGGAGACGGCAGCGAAGGCCTGCTTCACTTTCTGCTGGGCCTCTGTCGGATCGAGGCGGCACATGTCTGTGTTCAGCACGACCGGACAGAGGTGGCTGGGCGGGGTGTCCAGGTTAAGATGCCGGGCCACGAACTGAGCGTCTTCGTCGGTGACCTGTTCGCCCACCGTGACAGGGAGGACCCCGATGGGCTTGAGGTAGGCGACCCGGCGGCCGCGGCGCTGCCAGCGGGTGCCGAGCACGAGGCTCGCGAGGGTCTTTCCGGCGTACTCCTCACTCGAAGCGATGTATAGCGTAGCCATGTCGCATCTCCCGATGTCTACTTTTCCGCGATGGTGATGCGGGCATCGACGGCCACTGTTCCCGCGCCGGGCTCTCCCACTTTGAGCGGGTTGATGTCCATCTCGAGTATCTCGGGGAACTCGGTCACCATCTGCGATACGACCAAGAGGCAGTCGGCGATCGCATCGATGTCACACGGGCGCTCTCCGCGGGCTCCGTGCAGGAGAGGCGCGGACCTGATCTCCTCGATCATCCGATGTGCGTGGCGCTGTCCGAACGGCGCAACGCGGAAGCTGACGTCCTTGAGGACCTCGACGTAGATGCCGCCGAGCCCGAACATGACGAGGGGACCGAACTGTGGGTCGCGGGCGCTGCCGAGGATGACCTCGCGTTCTCTCTGGACCATCTCCTGGACGCAGATGCCCTGTAGCGAGGCCTTCGGGGCGTACCGATGGACGCGGAGCATCATGAGCTCGTAGGCGTCCATTGTCTCCTGTGCGTTTCGGATGCCGACGCGCACGCCGCCGATGTCGGACTTGTGTAGAATGTCGGGTGAGATGATCTTCATCACGACGGGGAAGCCGATCTGTTGGGCGTGCTCGGCGGCTTCCTCGGCGCTTTGGGCGACGAGGCTTTTCGGCACCGCGATGCCGTAGGCGTACAGCACCTGGCGGGCCTCCATTGCGTCGAGGTTGACGCGAGCTTCGCTGCGCGCCCGCTCGAAGATCTCGTGGACGGCGTCGCGATCGGCTTTGAACGCCACGGGTTCGTCGGGCGGCTCTTGGCGCCACATCCGGTAGTCGACCATGGCCTTCAATGCCTGCACCGCCCGCTCTGGATAGGGATAGGTCGGCACCTGTCTACGGTTGAGTAGATCAACGGCATCGGTGATCGCTCGCCCGCCCATGAAGCAGG
The DNA here is from genome assembly GCA_030668755.1 of Bacillota bacterium. GTDB lineage: Bacteria > Armatimonadota > Hebobacteria > Hebobacterales > Hebobacteraceae > DAOVEW01. Next base: position 4,153 of record DAOVEW010000093.1, read on the forward strand.
CGAGAACGGGTTGCTGGGAGCGCTCGGCTGCTGCTGCGAGCCCCTCGGCTGTCTCCTTGGGCTGGGTCATCGCCTGGGGAGTCAAGACAGCCAGCACAGCGTCCACGTTCGAGTCCTTGAGGAGGGTCTCAGCGGCGAATGTGTAGCGCGACGAGTCGGCGTCGCCGAGCAAATCGATGGGGTTGTAGAAGTTGGAGGCCTCGGGCAGGCGGGTGCGCAAGGTCGAGATGGTGTCCGCCTGGATAGTGGCGAGCTCCAGGCCGACGCGTTCCACGGCATCGGTGGCCATGACGCCGGGGCCGCCAGCGTTAGTGAGGATGGCGACCTTGGGGCCGCGGGGCGGGCCCTGGTATGCGAAAGCGACAGCGAGGTCGAAGAGCTGCTCCATGGAGTGGGCCCGGATGACGCCGCACTGTGTGAAAGCGGCATTGTAGGCCTCGTCGGAGCCTGCGAGGCTGCCAGTATGGGAGGAGACGGCGCGGGCGCCCGCCTGCGTGCTGCCGGCCTTGAGCACGATGACGGGCTTTCTGGCGGAGACCTGCCGCGTGACCTTCATGAACTCGGGGCCGTTCTGAACTCCTTCGATGTAGGCGACGATGACGCTGGTGTCGGCGTCGTGTTCCCAGGCGCGCAGCAGGTCGATGGCGCCGATGTCTACGCCGTTGCCGAAGCTGGCGAACTTGCTGTAGCCGATGCCCTGCTCGATCGACCAGTCGATGATTGCGGTGGCGAGGGCCCCCGATTGCGAGATCAGGGACACCTTGCCGGCGACCGGGAACCCGGGCGCGAAGGTGGCATTCAGGCCGGAGCCGGTGGACATCACGCCAAGGCAGTTCGGGCCCACGACGCGGATTCCGAGGTTCTGCGCCAGCTTGGCAAGTTCTCGCTCTCGCTCGATCCCCTCGGGTCCGGCCTCCTTGAAGCCGGCCGAGATAACGACCGCGGCCTCGATGCCCTTCTGGCCGCACTCTTCCATGACGGTGAGCACGACTGGCGCCGGCACCACGACGACGGCCAGGTCTACGGGCCCCTCGATCTCGGTGACGCTGGGGTAGCACTTCTGTGCGAGGATCTCGGCCGCCCGGGGGTGGACGGGGTAGACTTTCCCCTGGAAGCCGGAGGACAGCATGTTGCGCAGGATGACGTGCCCCACCTTGCCGGGCTTCGTGGAGGCGCCGATAACTGCGACGGACTTGGGCTCAAAGAACTTGTGGAGTGCAGATTTCTGTGGCATCTACTCAGGTGCGCCCTTCTACGCCCATTGCTCAAGGCGGCCGGCCCGGTGGGCCTGTATGTACTGCATGCACATCTCGTCCTGTCCCAGCAAGACCTCGGCCGCGCAGACCGCCGCCATGAGGCCGCCGTCGAGCGGGTCCACGATCGCCGCGTCCATGCCTCGGGCCATGGCCATGGCGAGGAATGTGCGATTGAGCAGGCGGCGGGCCGGCATCTGGTAGGACATGTTGCTGAGGCCGCAGATGACATGCACGCCGGGCAGGCACTGCCGGATTCCCGCCACCGCGTCGAGGAACGCGGCGCCCTGCTCGTTCTCCACTGCAATGGCGCGGGCCAAGGGGTCGATGAACACGTCGTCGCGTGCAATGCCGTGCTTCTCCGCCGCTTCCACCAGGGCCCGGGCGACGGCGATTCGCTGGTCGGCGGTCTTGGGGAGGCCGGAGTCGTCCAGGGTAAGCGCCACCACACGCGCGCCGCGCTGTTGGACG
>DAOVEW010000178.1 GCA_030668755.1 Bacillota bacterium
ACCCATCCCAACTGCGTCCATCGGACCGGAGCAACCGGCCGCCGGAACAGCCCGAGCAGGAACCCCACCACGCTGAATGCCACAACAACGCACAGGGCTGCCATCATGCCGTGCGCCGACTGTTCAAGGCCGTAAGTCAGTCCAAACCAGCGGTTCAACTTCCCTCTATCGAACCAGATCTCAAGCCTGGTCCGCCCAAAGGCCCGATCGGCCGCTTCGCCGAAGGCGAGCACTTCCTCCGCCAGATCCTGCCGGCCCTGCTCCCGGAGGTACTCAGCCAGCTCGCGCCGTCTGGCCTTCTTCTCAGCAAATGGCCCATCGCTCTCTGTCTCTCCCGAGCCGGCTCTGCCCTGGGTCTCATCTGTCCGCGACGCGAGCGGCTCCCCCCGCTCTTCAGGCAACAGGCGCTCACTGGCAATCGCCCACATGATCTGTCCCATCAAGCCATCGGTAATGGTGTAGCCATTCCGCAATGCCAACTGGGCAAGGTGGATCAGTGATTCATGCAGGAACACCGCTTGCGTGTGATCTCCGCGTGTCTCCTCCAGTATCGCCATGCCCGCGATGGTCCTCGCGAGGTGGCTTAGGGGGAAGAGCGACTTGGTCAGAGGGTAGCCCGCAACAGTAGCCGCCGCCAACGGAGGAAGATCCGCTCGAGCTACCTTGTGGGCTGCAATAGCCGACTCTCGTTGGTACAGCTTCCACTCGGACTTCCCCAGGGCGTCTCGCAGCAGACCCATAGCCACCTCATCTTGGTGCTCCGCCAGGGCCAGATATGCTATCAAGTAGTTAATTGCCGCGTTTTCAGGAGCCAACTCCGCGGCACGCCCCAGACACTCCCATGCTCTCTCCAGCTCCTCGCGCTCCAACCGCGAGAGCGGGCTCTCTTCAGTAGCCTTGTACCCAGGGACGCCAGCGCCAGCATGAGCGTCTATCTCCGAGCGCAGCAGTGGGACGCGCCTCAAAACGCGAGCCCCATAGAGCAGATGTGGCGTCGCTCTCTTCGGCATCAGCGCTGCTGCTCGTTTGTAGGCGCGCTCCTCATCCTTGGCGGAGAGCGTCAACGGAGACTCGGACCCAAGTACGGCAAGCCACGCGTCTGGATCATCCCCTCTTCGCTTGGCCTCCGCGAGGAAGTCATAGCCGGCATGTTCCAGCGTAGCGGCAAGGTCCATGCTGTCCCGCAACTGTGGGACAGCAACTCTTGTCGCCAGACTCGCGGCAATCACCAGAAGCGAGATTGTGCTGATGGACCGAAGCCCCACCGCAGCTCCTCGCCGACCGCTCTGTTGCCTCGGTACCGTGCTGCCGAAGCCCTCCTACATCCACCCGCACCCATCCCAACTCTCGCGCACCAAGGGAGCGTCTGTCAAGACCACGTGGCCCACAACTGCTTCGGCCCAGGGCTTCTCTGCTCGCTAGCGCCCGCGCAGACCGCCGAACGTCTCAGTGCCTACCGCGGCTCCAACCCCGAGATCCCGCTGCGCCGCCACCCATCCCACACCAATATCTCTCCCGCCGCCTCATCCCACCCCACCGAACCGCCAAGCAATGTCACCGTCGCCTTCAGCGGAATCAGCGGATACCCCCCGAGGAGCTGCGGCGCCGCCTCCAGCCGCACCATCCGCCCGTTCACGATCGCGTCCCTGTCGCCCGGCGAGAAAAACAGCCGCTGGTTTCCCCGCTTCACCATCACATAGTTCGTCCGCGGCCCCAGCTCCGCGCTCGCCCCCAGCGCGGCCACCAACGGGCCCGCCGGCGCCAACCAGTCTCCCCCAACCCGCGTCGGCCCCAGCGCGAACTCCACCTGCTTCCCGTTCACCAGAACCTTCTCTCGCGATCCCACAATTACGATCGGCACCCCGCTCGGCCGCTCCAGCGCCTCCCGCACCGCCCTCATATCGACAGCGTCCTCCAGCCCGTACTCCTCCAGCGCCTCTCGCACGTGTTCGGGCCTCACCTGACCGAACCGATACGGGTCCGGGTAGTACGCCATATATACTGCCCCCTCATCCGGCCGGAACCCGAACACAATACGTCGGTACACTATCACCACCGGCATTCCCACCCGCACCAACTCATACAGCTCGTGCGCGTGCTCGGGGTACATCCGCATGCAGCCATGCGAGAGATACCGCCCGACCGTCCACGGCGCGTTCGTTGCGTGTATGCCGTAGCCTTTCTGCGACAGCCCCATCCATCGGTCGCCCAATGGGTTGCCCGGGCCCGGCGGCACCGGCTCCTCCTCTGTCGCCCAGTCCGGCGGGAACCACGTCGGGTTCTTGGCCTTGTTCGCGATCTCGAACTCCCCCGTCGGCGTCTCCCACCCCCTCATCCCGATCGTTACCGGAAACGTCGTCGCCGGGCGGCCCTCCTCGTATAGGTATAGACTCCGCTCCGCGAGGTTCACAACCGCGCCCTGCGTCCACGGCGCCGGCGCAATGTGCCGCTTTGGGATCAGGAGAAGCTCGTCCCCGATCAGAAGGTCCCCCCGGTTCGCATTGAAGATCGCAGAGGCGCTCACCCCGAACCGGCGCGCTACTTCGTAGATGTCCTCCTTCCCCTCCCGTGGATACAGCTCGGATGCACCGAACACCGGCCCAAGCCGCGCCAGGCTGCGCGCCAGCGCCTCCTGTCCGAGCCCGGGGACTTCGGAGACGACGAGCCCAACCATCACCAGCAAAACGACGAACTCAGCACGTGTCCTCATCACCGCCCTTCTATTCCACACGTCCATCTCCGCTCGCGGCCCGGCTGCCGGCCGCCGTGCTCCTCGCTCGCACACGCTTCCGGCAGCCATCTGCTATAATGCACCCCATCTATCTGAACTGAGGAGTTAGCATGAAGCCCGCATTGATGGTCTGGGGAGGATGGGACGGACACGAGCCCAAGCAGTGCGTCGATATCATCGCTCCATTCCTCCAGGAGAACGGATTCCAGGTCCGCATCTCCGATACCCTCGACGCGTACCTCGAAGAAGACTATATGAAGTCGCTCAGCCTCATCGTCCCCGTCTGGACCATGGGCACGATCACCGACGAGCAAGAGACTGGGCTCCTCGACGCCGTCCGCAGTGGCGTCGGCATCGGCGGCTGGCACGGCGGGATGGGCGATTCGTTCCGCAGCAACACCGAATACCAGTTCATGGTCGGCGGACAATGGGTGGTGCATCCCGGCGGCGTTATCGACTACGAGGTCAACATCATCGCCCGCGACGATCCCATCACCGCCGGCCTCTCCGATTTCAAGATGCACTCCGAGCAGTATTACATGCACGTCGATCCCTCCAACGAGGTCCTCGCCACCACCACCTTCAGCGGCGACCACTGTCCCTGGATCGCCGGCGCCGTCATGCCCGTCGTCTGGAAGCGCCGCTGCGGCAGCGCGCGCGTCTTCTACTGCTCCCTCGGACACGTCGCCAAGGACTTCGACGTCCCCGAGGCCCGCACCATCATCCAGCGCGGCCTTCTTTGGGCAGCACGATAGGAACCCCACTTGTCGCACCAGGAGGCTCGCAAGTGACCGTGAAACCCGCCAAGGTCGGCATCATCGGCTGCGGCAACATCTCCGCCATCTACTGCCGGAACGCGCAGAAGTTCGAGGCCCTGGACCTCGTCGCCTGCGCCGACCTCATCCCCGAGCGCGCCCAGGCGAAGGCCGACGACTTCCACTGCCGCGCCTGCTCGCCCGAGGAACTCTTCGCCGACCCCGAAATCGAGATCGTCCTCAACCTCACCATCCCCGACGCCCACGCCGAGGTCGCGCTGGCAGCGATCGAGGCCGGCAAGAGCGTCTACAACGAGAAGCCCCTTGCCATAACGCGGGAGGACGCGAAGAAGATCCTCGACTCCGCGAAGGCGAAGAATCTCCTCGTCGGCTGCGCGCCCGACACCTTCATGGGGGCCGGCCTCCAGACCTGCCGCAAGCTCATCGCCGACGGAGCCATCGGCGAGCCCGTCGCCGCCACCGCGTTCATGATGATCCACGGCCACGAAAGCTGGCACCCCGACCCCGAGTTCTACTACAAAGTCGGCGGCGGCCCCATGCTCGACATGGGTCCCTACTACCTGACCGCCCTCGTGTCACTTATCGGTCCCATCCACCGCGTCACGGGCGCCACCCGCATCACGTTCCCCGAGCGCACCATCACCAGCAAGCCAAAGCGCGGCGCCAAGATCCAGGTCGAGGTGCCCACTCACGTCGTCGGAGTGCTCGACTTCCAGAGCGGCGCCATCGGCACCATCATCACCAGCTTCGACATCTGGGCGCACCAGCTCCCGTTCATCGAAGTCTACGGCAGCGAGGCCACCCTCAGCGTCCCCGACCCCAACATGTTCG
>DAOVEW010000113.1 GCA_030668755.1 Bacillota bacterium
CCCGTAGCGGCACAGATCACCTCCGGCCGACCCTCGGCGTTGTGTGGCCCAGCGACCATGCGCCGAAGTTGACACAGGCCCTCGTACCCGGACTGGCAGGGGTACTGCTCGCGTGGGTACTCCGACGCACCGGCGCAGTGCGTCCGGGTGCAGAGACTGTCTCCTGGCAAGTAGGCGCACGTCGGCCGGCTGAACGTCGTCGCGTTGACGGAGCACCGGCCGCGTGCTATCATGTGCGCGTTCCCGAAGGGGGGTGCCGGGAGGCAAGCGAGTGTCTCCCAATCTCGTGCCCCAGGCACACACCCGGAAAAGGAGCGCCGCCGTGAAGATCAGTCTCCGTTTGGGCATTGTGCTTGCGGCCTTGTTCGTGGCCTCCGCTCTCTGCGGGGCCGAGGGCGAGCCCGCCACAGTTGCCATAACTGCACCCGCCGAAGGGCTGACGATCAGCTCGGAGAGCGTCGAGATTGAGGCCTCGTACGCGGCCTCGGGCGGTGCCGTCGTGCGGGTTGTCGAGCTGCTGGTAGACGGAGTGAAGCTCGATGCACGTCCGATCGAGCCGTCGCAGGCGAAGGGGATCGTCTCCTTCACCTGGGCCCCGCGGGGTTATGGCGAGGGACTGCATCGGCTGGCAGTCCGCGCGGTAGACTCCACGGGCGAAGCGGCCGAGAGTGCGATAGACGTCTGGCTGGAGCGCGCGCTTCCCAGTCCGGACAGGGGCGCTCGCATCATCTCTCCCGAGCAGGGGGCCACCGTAGTCGGAAAGACTACAATCCAGGTCGCGGCCGACGAGCCCGCCGCCGTCAGATATGTGATCTTCCTGGTGGACGACGTGTTCAAGGCGATGAGCAACGTGCGGCCGTTCGCGTACATCTGGGACACGACACGCTACCTCAACGGCCTGCACCAGCTCAAAGCAAAGACCTATTTGGCTGGAGGCCGCGAAGCCGTGACTCCGGTTGTGCAGGTGCGAGTGGCTAACGTGGAGCCGCTGGCCACCCGGCCGAGGCCGAGAGTCCAATCGGAGGCCGTGGTCGGGGCAACACCAGCGGAGCCGCCCGCCAGGGCGGGAGAGCCCACATTGCCTCCACCGATGCACAGCGAGAGCACCACCGACATCCAACCGGTGCTAACTGTCTCCGAGCCCGAGGGCGCCGCACCGGGCACGGCACCGTTCGTGCACACGACCGGCGCGCTCATCCGCCCGCTGTCTAAGTGGGCCAGCACGGCTGGGCCGCGCGCCCAGCCGGTCCAGCTTGCGGTGCCCCCGGCCGCGAGAGCGGACGTCGCGTCTGAGACCCCAAATGTCTCCCCATCGGCTCCCGCGCCCACCCGAAGCCCAGCAGAGAGTGCTCTGACAGCGGCGCGCGGGGGTGAGGTCGTTGCAGCGGAGGCGCGAGAGCCCTCTCCGGCCCCGATCGAGGTCGCGCTGAGCTTCGCCGGCGAAGAGAGGGCGATGATGCCCGCGCAGGAGTCTCGGACGGCCGCTTCGCCTGCGTGGGAGAGCGTAGCGGCTAGCCAGGCCGAAGCAGCAACGGCGGACGCTGCTGCGAGGCCTTCGCCGATCCAGATAGCAATGCTTCCGCCCGAGCCGGCAGAGCGCCGGCCTGCTCCCAAGCTCACCGCAGGGCCCGCTCCGGCCGATATCGTCTACGTGGTGCAGGCGGGTGACTGGCTCCGCGGCATCGCGGCTCGCTACGGTGTGTCGCCCGAGGAGCTAGCCCGGGCCAACAACATGGCGAATCCTGACCTGATCACGCCCGGCCAGAAGCTGGTAATCCCGTCCACCCCTACTTACTTCGATAGCACGCCGCTCAAGGCCGAGGTCCCAACCTTCATCGCCAACGGACGCGCGATAGTGCCCTTCCGGCCCATCATCGAGGAGGCCGGCGGCACGGTTGTCTGGGAGGGCCCAGCGAAGCGCGCAAGCGCGGCCGCCCGTGGACATGCCATTGCCGTTACCATAGACAGCGATCGGGCGGAGGTGGACGGCAGCTACATCACGATGTGCACTCCGGCGGCCCTCCTGTGCGGCCGCACGGTCGTGCCCGCCCGCTTCCTCGGCGATGTGCTCGACCTGGTCCTCCAGTATCAGGACGGAATCCTACATATCGCCAGCATGTGACAGTAGGCGAGAAACTCCGATAGAATGGCGAAGCGGCGGGCCCTGCCCCGCCGCTTCTGCTTTATCCCTGAGCGGGGCCGCGGAACAATTCGTCGGGGCTCCGGGTCTAAAGGGTTGTACACAATGCGACTCTCTTCTTCCCTGCAAAGGAGAGGCTAACCGTGAATAAGGCAAGCTATTGCCTCATAAAGTGGAGTTGCTTCCTGGCGATCGCAGCCGGGCTCTCAATCGCGGTCGCCGGCACCCAGTCATTGTCCTCATCGGAGATCTCGCCCCTCCAGACCGTCATCCGCGGCCAGTCGCGCTGGCTGGCCGGCGGACCGGCTGCGCTGCGGGTAATCGTGACGAACCACGAGACCGGCGAGCCCGTGCCGGGCGCTGCGCACATCGCTATCACGCCGACCGACCAGCAGGCTATCGGGAAGCAGCACCTCTTCAGCGGCCCCCTCAAGGACGGAACGCTCGACGCCAAGTTCCAGGCACCCGACGTCTCGCCAGGCGCCTACGAGCTTTCGGTTCGGATCGTTTCCCGGCTAGGAATCGACGACATCAAGCGTCCGGTCACAATCGCCCGAGAGACGCAGATCCTGCTGACCACCGACAAGCCGCTGTATCAGCCCGGCCAGACGATGCATCTTCGCGCTCTCGCGCTGCGGCGGCCGACGATGGCTCCGGCCGCGGGCAAACCGATCACGCTAGAGGTCGAGGACGCCAAGGGCAACAAGGTCTTCAAGAAGACCATCGAGGCATCCGAGTTCGGCATCGTGTCGGCCGAGTTCACTCTCGCCGACGAGATCAACATGGGCCGCTATAAGGTGCGTGCAGTGGCCGACGACGGTCAGGCCGAGCGGACGGTCGAGGTGAAGCGATACGTCCTGCCCAAGTTCGAGGTCGGTCTCTCCACGGAGCGTTCGTACTACCTGCCCGGCGATACGATGACGGGCAAGGTCCAGTGCGACTACTTCTTCGGCAAGCCGACCTCACAAGCAGACGTGCTCATCACCGTTTCCACCTTCGACATCGGCTTCAACGAGGTTGCCGAGATACAGGGGAAGACCGACGAGAACGGGACCTTCCGGTTCGAGGCCGACCTGCCCGAGTACTTCGTTGGGCAGCCCCTGGAGCAGGGCAAGGCGTTCATGAAGTTCGACGTCGAGGTGACAGACAAAGCCGACCACACGGAGAAGATCACCGAGATGGCGCCGGTAGCGAAGTACCCACTCGTCATCACGGCGGTGCCGGAATCGGGGGAGATCAAGCCGGGGCTGGATAACATCGTGTACGTCCTCGTCAGCCGGCCGGATGGCGAGCCGGTAAAGGGCACGGTCGCCGTGGCCCTGCTTTCGCCGGAACAGGTGCAGGCGCATCGCCGTCTTGAGAGAGGCCAGATCGAGGAGGTTGGCGGACAGTATTCGGGCACCCTCTATCAGACTGACGACCTGGGCATCGCGGAAGTCACCGTTACTGCTCGCGAAATGAGAGAGACACAGGTCGCCGGGATGGCAGTCCTTTCAGGGCTCATGTTCACGGAGCCGCGGGTGGTTCCCGAACTGAAGCCGGCGCCTCGAATTCAGTTGTCCACATCGGCGGATTCACACGAGTGGCGAGTGGTTGAACTCTCGTCACAGCGAGGCCATGACGCCTTGATCCTCCGCGCCTCTCGGGTCCTCGCGAAGGTCGGCGACTCGGTCGAGTTCACGGTGATCTCGACGAAGCAACGAGGCACGACGTACATTGACGTGATCCGCGACAGCCAAACTGTGCTGACACGCGCCGTCGAGCTGGAGGGCGGCCGGTCGGAGTTCTCGCTTCCGCTGACGCACGATCTACAGGGCACGCTACAGGTCCACGCCTACCAGGTGCTGCCGGACGAGAACATCATCCGAGACACGCGGTTGCTGTACGTGGAGCCGGCCGACGACCTCGTGGTGGAGGTGAGGCCGAATCAGGAGACGTATCGCCCCGGTGACCTGGCGGAGCTGAACCTCGCCGTTCGCGATCAGCAGGGCCGCCCGACGCTGGCCGCGCTGGGCGTGACCATTGTTGACGAGAGCGTCTTCGCCCTCCAGGAGATGCAGCCCGGTCTGGAGCGGATATACTTCGCGCTCGAAAAGGAACTCATGAAGCCGCGCTACGAGATACACGGGTTCACCACCGAGGGCGTGGTCTCCGGCAGGCTGCCTTTCGAGACCCAAGATGTCCAGGAGGGGGAGGCCCTGCGGCAGCGCGCGGCCGCCGTCGTCTTCGCCGCGACCCAGAGGGGAGACCCATACAGCCTGGTGGTGAACACATACGATGAGCGCGTCCAAGAGGCAATGGCGCAGTGGGTGAAAGAAATGGCGCGGGACGCCGAGAAGATCGACCGCGCGCTTCAGGGGTACTACGGCCGGTACCGACGCTACCTCGGGCCGGACGAGGACATCTCGGTGCTCGTCGAAGAAGGGCTGCTGAATCGCTCCGACCTCCGCGATCGCTGGGGCAACCCATACAAGGTCAGGTGGAACCGAAGTCGGTGCTGGCTGCATTCGGCCGGCCCCGACGGTCGCTGGGACACCAAGGACGACATCCACGGGATCGGGCAGTGGGCGCGAGAAGGGCGGCTGGGACGCATGATGGGCGTCCGCGGCGGTGGAGGCCTGATCGTGGAGGAGGGAGCTTTCGCCATGGATGCCCTGCGCATGGAAAAGTCCATGGCTGTTCCAGCCCCAGCGGCCGCGCCCCACGTGGCGGCGAATGCTGCAGAGACCGCCCAGCCCCAGGTTCGCCTCCGGCAGTTCTTCCCCGAGACGATGTACGTGAACCCATCGGTCATCACCGATGAGCGGGGCCGGGCGACGGTGACCGTGCAGATGGCCGACTCCATCACCACCTGGCGAATGCAGGCCCTCGCTTCCTCCCCGCGCGGTCAGCTCGGCAGCACAACGACCGGACTCCGGGTCTTTCAGGACTTCTTCATCGACATAGACCTGCCGGTCGCGCTCACCCAGAACGACGAGATCTCCATCCCGATCGCGGTCTACAACTACCTGCCGGAGTCGCAGACGGTGGAGCTCTCTCTAGAAGTGCTGCCGTGGTTCGAGCTGGTTGGCCACAAGGCGGAGAAGTCTCTAGATATCGCGGCCTCCGACATCCGCGTCGTCTACTATCGCATTCGAGCGAAGGAGATCGGAAACAACTCACTGACGATGCATGCTCGGGGTTCGCGCCTGAGCGATGCGATCAAACGCCGGATCGAGGTGCTGCCGGATGGCGAGGAGCAGCGGGTGCCGGCAGATCGGGTGGAGCCCGGGCAGGTGGTCCGGGTGCGCCCCGGAGGCCGGATACCCGTCGACGGTCATGTGCTCTCGGGTCACACCGCGGCGGACCAGGC
>DAOVEW010000384.1 GCA_030668755.1 Bacillota bacterium
ATGCACGGGATCCGCGTGTGGCAGGAGCTCCGCCAGCACCGCGTGGCCCACCTCGTGGTGCGCAAGCACCTTTTTCTCTTGCTCCGAGATGATGCGGCTCTTCCGCTCAGGCCCAGCCACTACCCGTTCGACGGAATCCTCCAGCTCGTCCATCCCGATTTTGTCTCTATCGCGGCGAGCGGCCAGTAGCGCCGCCTCGTTGAGCATGTTAGCCAGGTCTGCCCCCGAGAATCCCGGCGTGCGCCGCGCCACCACTTCCAGATTGACATCGTCGGTGAGGGGCTTGCCCTTGGCGTGCACCTTCAATATCGCCGCACGTCCCTTCAGATCCGGATTGTCCACTTGAATCCGCCAGTCGAACCGCCCCGGCCGCAGCAGCGCGGGGTCGAGCACATCGGGCCGGTTCGTGGCCGAAATCAGGATCACCCGGGAGTTCGGCTCGAAGCCATCCATCTCCACGAGCAGCTGGTTCAGTGTCTGCTCGCGCTCGTCGTGTCCACCGCCGAGCCCCGCGAATCGCTGCCGCCCCACCGCGTCGATCTCATCGATGAAGATGATGCACGGGCGGTTCGCTTTCGCCTGCTCAAATAGGTCTCGAACGCGCGAAGCCCCGACGCCGACGAACATCTCTACGAACTCGGAGCCGCTGATGTGGAAGAACGGCACCTCCGCCTCCCCCGCAATCGCCCTCGCCAACAGCGTCTTGCCGGAGCCCGGCGGCCCTACCAGGAGCACGCCCTTCGGAATCCGCGCGCCCAGAGCCTGGAACTTGCGCGGGTTCTTCAGGAACTCCACGACCTCCATCAGCTCGGCCTTTGCCTCCTCCACGCCAGCGACATCGTCGAAGGTCACTTTCGTTCCCGTCTCGGGCAGTCGCCGCGCGCGGCTTCGGCCGAACGAGAGCGCCTGGTTGCCGCTGCTCTGCGTCTGCCGAACCACGAAGATCCAGAAGCCGATTATCAGCAGTCCTGTGATCAGCAAATAGAAGAGGCCGGTCACCCACACGTCCGAGATCGAGGGCTTCTCCACCTTCACCTCGCCCTCGACCTTCGCGAGCACCTTGTCGAGGTAGACTTCTTGGTTGGCCGGAAGATTGACGACGTACTTGGTACCGTCCTTGAGCTGGCCCTCCCCCGTGTTCTTGGGGTAGATAGTGAGGGATTTCACGTTCCCCCGCTCGACCTCGCGCATGAGTCGGCCGAAGTCCAAGCGCCGCTCCCGCTCCTGCTTCTGCATCGACTGGTGGATGAAGATGACGGCCACCGCCACCAGCGCCACCCAACTTGCTATCCTGAAGAACCGCGCCAACGTCACTTCTCCTTCACGCCGGTCTTACCCGATGCGCTCCGCGGTATGTTTTCCCCTACGCTCTCTCGAAGAAACCACCTGGGAGTATTCTAACACACCCAGCCCCACGCCACAAACTCAGCGGCGAGCAGCCGCGGCCGCAGCCACAACAGCCTTATTCCACGGGGAAGGGAAGTCTCGCCGGACGAGCCGCGCTCAAGCGGCCGATTCTTCCGGCGGCAGCTCCGATGGCACATCACCCGAAGTGGGTGGCGCGGGTTCCTCTCTCGAGCGTCCCAGCTCGACGCGGGCCAACACCGAGGCCCCAATGATTCCCGCGTCGTCTCCCAGCTCAGAGGGAACGATCCGACACGTGGATGCGGGAACCATGTGGGCCCTCGCCCTCACCGTCCGTATGATGGGCTCGAAGAGCCACCGGCCGGCCTGGGCGATTCCCCCACCGATCACAAACACCTCCGGGTTATAGAGCTGGATGAGATTCGCAATCCCGATCCCGAGATAGTTCCCCGTCTCCTCCAGCACCTCGACGGCGACTTCGTCGCCTGCGTCGGCCGATCGCGCGATGAGGGCCGGCGTGATCGAGCCAAGCCGGTAGTCCACCATCTCGGCGATGGCGGTTTGCCTTCCGCGCTGGATCTTCAAGACGGCGCGGCGCACGATGGCCTCGCGCCCAGCGAACGCCTCCCAGCACCCCCGGTTCCCGCATTGACAGAGCGGGCCGTCGGGGTCAATCGTCATGTGGCCCACTTCCGCAAACCCCTCAGTGGGACCGACTCGCAGCTCGCCGTCCACTATCGCACCGCCGCCGATGCCTGTCCCCAGCGTGATCATCACCATCTGCGTGTATCCCCGACCCGCCCCGAACCGGTACTCTCCCAACGTCTGCACGGCGACATCATTGAGCATGAAAGCGGGCAGATCGAGTGCCTCCCGTATCGGCTGGAGGACCTGCACGCCGCGGGAGTCGGCGAAGTTGGGTGAGTAGACACAGATGCCTTCCCGAGATCGGTGCCCGCCCGGGATGCCCGCGCCCACCGCGGCGATGTCTCGCACCGACAGCCCGGCGCCCTCCACTGCCTCGAACATCGCGTCGATGGCTCTGTCCACCGCCGCCCGAAGCCCCGTCTCCGCGAGCGCAGGTCGGCGGGCCTCCCCAAGGATGCGCCCCCCTTCATCCACCACACCGACCCGAATGTTCGTCCCGCCGATATCCGCGCCTAGGAAGCGCTGGGTGATCTCCGCTCTCTCCTGTTCCACACCTGCCTCCCGGCCCGGTCTATCCGGCCTCGCCGCCTCCCGGCGCAAGCAGCTCCGTGATCTGCGCTGCCAGCGTCACCGCGTTGAACGGCTTCACCACATAGCCGTCGCCGCCCAGCGCCAGGCCCGCGCTCGCCAGCA
>DAOVEW010000109.1 GCA_030668755.1 Bacillota bacterium
GCTCGGCCTGGCAGCCGCAGCTTACTCGACGGAGTCCGACGGCGCGCGAGCCGCAGTGACACAGCTATTGGCCGTGCTGCTCGCGGCGGCCATCGGCGTCCTGTGTCCGGCCCGTGGGGCCGGCGAAGCTGGCAGGCTGGAAGCCTTGCCGGTGGCCGCCTATGCGACTGCCTGGCTGACACTGGTCGGGATTGCGCCCACGATAGGATTTCATGGGAAGGTACTCATATACAGGTCTTTGCTGGCCGCGGGATGGGAGGGGGTAGCCGCGCTCGCGGTAGCCGGGAGCGCCGCAGCCCTGCTGCCTGCGTTACGGGCGTTGAGCTCTATATCGGTTGGCCCTATCCGAGGGTTGCGCGCGGTTCTCGTTGCTGTGCTGTTGGCAGCCATTGTGGCTCTGGGGCTCTACCCCCAGGCCGGCTTGGCCATCGCTGCTTGGGTGACTCAGCCTGCGGTTGCGGCCTGAGGCCGGGAAAGGTTGCAGGCGCCGCCCCAGGTGTGGTACACTGCTCACAGTGGGAAGGTAGCAGAGGCTGAGAAGGGGAGAAGTAGGCGGGACACGGTCCGACAGAGAGGAGGCCTCGCGGGCTGCAAGGGCCTCCCGGATACGAGCCGCCGAAGTTCGCCCCGGAGCCGTGCGCTGAACATTCTGCTGGGCCGAGGTATAGCAGGACCAGTAGGCGGCACCGGTCGGTCCTCCGTTAGCGGGGCCCAAAGCGGGCCGCGGCATCTCGGGTGCCGGGCCAAAGAGGGTGGTAACG
The DNA here is from genome assembly GCA_030668755.1 of Bacillota bacterium. Classification (GTDB taxonomy): domain Bacteria; phylum Armatimonadota; class Hebobacteria; order Hebobacterales; family Hebobacteraceae; genus DAOVEW01. The sequence goes on from DAOVEW010000109.1 coordinate 762, forward strand.
CGGGAGCTCACGGCTTTCGTCCCTATTGGGAGCTGTGGGCTTTTTCGGTGGTTGTGGACGGGGGTCGGAAACGGCGTGTTCTGTGAGGAGAGCGATGACCGAGGTCCCGATGGACAACGTCGTCCGCATGGCGGAAGCGGCCAAGCAGGAGATCGTTGCGGCCCGCTCGCGGCAGGAACTAGAGCGCGTACGCGTCTCGTATCTAGGCCGCGAGGGGAAGCTCACCAGTGCGCTGCGGTGCATCGGGCAGTTGCCCTCTGAGCAGCGTCCGGCCTTCGGCAGGGCCGCGAACGCGGCGCGGGCCGCGGTGGAGGAGGCGATTGCCAGACGCCGTGAGGAGCTCGCCGCTGAAGATGCCGCGCGAGAAAAGCGCGATCAGCTCGATGTGACACTGCCTGGTCGAGGCCCGGCAGTGGGGCACCGCCATCCCTTGATGACGACGCTGGAGCGGCTGCTCGACATCTTCGTAGGCATGAACTATCAGGTGATGCAGGGGCCGGAGGTCGAATGGTTCACCTTGAACTGGACCGCTCTCAACTACCCGCCCGATCACCCGGCCATGGACGAGCAGGACAGCTTCTACGTCACCGATGACATCATGCTGCGCACCCAGACGTCGACGGCCCAGATCAGGGCGATGCGGGCGCGCCACGACGAATCCTGCCCAGTGCGTGGTCTTGACTGGCGATTCCCGCCACACGAGGTGTTGTCGCACTGCCGCTGCACGCCCCCCCCGACGCGGGTGGTGGTTCCGGGACGCACCTATCGGCGGGAGAGCGTGACGCTGACTCACAGCGATGTCTTCCATCAGATCGAAGGACTGGTGGTGGACGAGGGGATCACGTTCGCCGACCTCAAGGGCACGTTGGCGGCCTTCCTCCGCGCCTACCTAGGCCCGGACACACGGGTCCGTTTCCGGCCGGATTTCTTCCCATTCACAGAGCCAAGCGCCGACTTTTCCGTCAACTGCGAGATGTGCGGCGGCGCGGGCTGTCGCTTCTGCAAGCACAGCGGATGGGTGGAGATCGGCGGATCCGGCATGGTGCACCCGAACGTGCTTATCGCGGGCGGCTACGACCCCGCGCGGGTGAGCGGCCTCGCGTTCGGCTTCGGGGTGGAACGCCTGGCCCAGCGGCGCTTTCAGATCGAGCACATCCGAACGCTGTACGAAAATGACATGCGCTTCCTCCGCCAGTTCTAACGGGGGTCCGGACGCGGCCTCTCAGTACGATGCCATTGCAGACCTCTACGATGGCTATCCAGGGAGCTACCTGGAGGACATCCTCTTCTTCGTCGAGGAGGCGAAGCGATCCGGTTCGCCGGTGCTGGAGCTTGGCGTCGGCACGGGGCGACTCGCTTTCTGCCTCGCGGCAGTCGGCCTCGATGTCGTCGGAATCGACAGCTCTCAGGCGATGCTGCGCGCGCTCGAGCGCAGGCGCTCTCAGGTGCGCACGGTCCCCGGCCAGGTGCAGGTGCTCGCAGCAGACATGCGCGCGTTCGCGGTCCGAAAGCGCTTCCGAACGGCGATCATCGCGTTCCGGACGTTTCTCTACCTGCTCACGCCGGGCGACCAGCGGCGCGCGTTGCTCGCCGTCCGCCGGCACCTTGCGTCCCGGGGAAGGCTGATCATGAGCTTCTTCGTGCCCAGCGAAAAGATGATCTCTCGAGGCCCTACGCAGCCGCGCGAGGTGGCGCGGTTTCCGGCGCCCGACGGCAGTGGAGCAGTCGCGGTGAGCGACTGGACCGAGTTTCGGCCAGACACTCAGCATGTGGTGTCGCACATCACCTACGAGTGGCGCAACGGTGCCGACCGGGTGACGCGCCAACAGCAGCACGTGCTGGTGGCGCGCTACCTGTTCCCGAACGAGGTCCCGCCTCTGCTGGAAAGCTGTGGCTACCGCGTCGTCGCGGCCTACGGCGGCTTCGATCGGCAGCCGCTGGACGGTGATTCCCGCGAGCAGATCTGGCTCGCCCAACCCACATGCAAGCGAGAGAAGAAGGCATGAGGATTCCGGTAGACTGGCTGAACGAATATGTACCGAACAACCTATCGGTACGCGAGTTGGCGTACACGCTCACCGACGTGGGCCTCGAGGTAGAGGCGATCGAGGATGCAGCCGGAACGGCGGTTCTCGATATCACAGTGACGCCGAATCGGGGGGACTGCCTCTCCGTCGTGGGTACGGCGCGGGAGTTGGCGATGGCGCTGCGCGTTGAATCGCGGGAGCGCGATCCGGAGATCGCCGAGTCTGGCCCTCCCGCCAGCGGCCTCGCCACTGTTGTGTTGGACGATCCCAATCTCTGCCCGCGGTACTCGGCCCGTATCGTTCGGAACGTCAAGATTGCGCCATCACCATCCTGGCTCCAGCGGCGGCTGGAGTTGTGTGGGCTGCGCCCGATCAACAACGTGGTGGACGCGACCAACCTCGTGATGCTGGAACTGGGCCAGCCACTTCACGCCTTCGACTGCAAGCGGCTGCGCTGTCCGCCGGGCGAGGGCATCCCGGAGATCATCGTCCGCCGGGCGCGGGCAGGCGAGCAACTGGTCACCATAGACGGAGAAGAGCGGGAACTCACCCCGGAGATCCTGCTCATCGCCGATGCGAGCGGTCCGATTGCGCTCGCCGGCATCATGGGCGGTAGCAGCACCGAGATCCACGACGACACCGCGGAGGTCCTGCTGGAGTCGGCTCACTTCGACCCGGCGACCGTCCGGCGCGGCGCGCGAGCGCTCGGCATGAGCACGGAGGCGTCCTACCGCTTCGAGCGGACAGTGGACCCCGGGGGCACCGTGCGCGCGCTGGACCGCGCCTGTCAGCTCATTGCCGAGCTGTGCGAGGCGCCAGTGGAGATCGCGGAGGGTGTGCTCGATGCCTATCCGCATCCAATTGAGGAGAGGGAAATCACGCTGCGTCCGGCGCGGTGCAATGCACTGCTGGGCGTCAGCTTGCCGCCGGAGGAGATGGCTGCCCATCTGAGGCAGCTGCGGCTGGCAGTCACAGAGACGGAGGGGGCGCTGCGAGCGCGGGTGCCCACGTTCCGCCAGGATCTGAAGGAGGAGATCGACCTCATTGAGGAGGTGGCCAGGGTCTGCGGGTACCAGAACATCCCGGAGACGCTGCCCGAGTCCAGCAGCGGCGTGGGCGGCCTGCCACCCGAGATCGTCCTGGAGCGGCAAGTCCGGCACCTCTTGCAGGGGCTCGGGCTCAGCGAGACCGTGACTTCCAGCCTCGAGTCTGTGGATGCGCTCGACCGCGTTCGGCTGCCCCAGGACGACCCGCGGCGACGAGCCGTGGCCATCAACAACTGGAAGACGGTCGACAGAAGTCAGCTTCGCACGAACCTGCTGACATCGCTGCTCGAAGTGGTCGCGCATAATGGGCGGCATGGCGTGGACGACGTGGCCATCTTCGACCTGGGCCGCGTGTACCTGATGCACGATCCGGAGGAGCTTCCGGAGGAGTCGCAGCATCTGGGCATCGCGGGGGCCGGCGTGATGGAGCGCGGCCGGTGGCTGCCGTCCGGCGACCTGCAGAAGTGGGACTTCTACGTGCTGAAGGGAGTTGTTGAGAACCTGCTGGAGGCGCTCACCGGTCAGCCGGGCGAGTTCACCCCGGAGCCACATCCATCGCTCCACCCCGGCCGCTCCGCACGTGTCGTCGTGTCCGGTGAGGTGGTTGGCTGCCTGGGGGAGGTGCGCCCGGAGGTGCGGGAGGCATACGAGATTCCCAACCGCGTGTTCGCAGCGGAGTTAGATCTCGAGGTGCTGCGCAAGCATGTCGCGCGTGGACTTCAGTACGAGCCGGTGAGTCGTTTTCCAGCGATCATCCGCGACATCGCACTGCTTCTGCCTCGGGAGACGCCGGCAGCGCGCGCCGAGGCTGTCGTTCGAGAGACCGCCGGCGACAACTTGGAGTCCCTCTTCCTCTTCGATGCGTACGAGGGCAAGCCGCTGCCGGAGGGCCAGCGCAATCTGGCCTTCTCGTTGACCTTCCGGCGGAGTGACCGGACTCTCACCGACGACGAGGTGGAAGACGTGATGGAGCGGATCAGGGCGGGCCTGAGGAGAGCGCTGGACGCGCGCATCCGGGAGTGATGCTGGGTGTGAGGGGCAGCCGTGCCCGAGTATGACCCGCAGATCGACTACTACGAGGTCCTCCAGGTACACCCGCATGCAAGCACCGCGGTGATCAAGGCCGCGTACCGTGTGATACTCAGGGAGCTGCGGGCCCATCCCGACCTCGGCGGCAGGGAGGACTCCGCCCGCGCGCTGAACGAAGCGCATCGCGTGCTCACCGACCCGGAACTGCGGCGGGCCTACGACGGGGAGCGGCTTGTGGTGACGGCCCGGCAGAGAAGCGAGCCGGCGCTCGAACAGGTGATCACCTGTCCCCAGTGCGGGAAGGCCAATGCCCTGCTGCTGGGCACGGATGGGCGGGACGTGAGGTGTTCGTTCTGTAACAGCCCGCTCCGCGTTCCGGCCAAGCCTTCAGTCACGAAGCAAGACGAGAACGTCTTCGGCTTGCCCGCCCAGGAGTACCGGAGCCTGCAGCGGCAGAGCCAGGTGAATCATCGGCCCGAGCGCGTGGCAGTGGGAGACGTGCTGCGCTGCCGGTTCTGCGGCAACGAATGGGAGGCCGCGAAATCGGGCAGGCCGCTCTCGACCTGCCCTGTCTGCCTCCGCAGTGACTGGTATGCCTGTCGCTTCTTCAAGTGCAGAACGTGCGGCCACGAATGGCGTACCACTCGGATGGCTGGGTGGCCATATCGAGTTCA
>DAOVEW010000237.1 GCA_030668755.1 Bacillota bacterium
TCAAGGACGGCGATCCTGAGGAAGATGGACAACTCCACTACTACGAGTTCGATCTGCCTTCAGCGGCGGAGGATGACTCCAGCTTCAAGCTGATCTTCGCGCTCTGGAATTCCGGGGCAGGAGAGACGGCATACGTCGATGACGTGAAGGTCAAGGGCGATCCGATCAGCTAGGAGGCAAGGACAGTCGAGCTGGCAGGCCGGCAACCGGCGCCCCAGCTCTGGACGAGAGACGGGCCCGGCGCGTACGCGCCGGGTCCGTTGATCACCCAGCGGGGAAGGAGGAATTCCTCTCGCCGCCAATTCCTTCTGTGAAAACCGGAGCCCAGGAGAGATGAACCGCGACGCGCGCGGTTGGCGATCCTCAAGTCAAGTAAGGAGGTATCGTGTCAACATGGCTCAGGACACGTGTGTGGAGGCAATCGATCTCGGCGGAACGGATACGAAGGTGGGCATCGTCGCGTCAGGCGGTAGAGTGGTGCGGCTGCTACCAGAACTCCAACAACTACGACGTCTCTCACGACGTCATGCGAATCAGGCTGGAGCTGGCCCAGTAGACAGCTCAGCCAGCCACCTCTGGAGGGGCCGGCCCGGCATTCGCCGGGCCGGCTTCGTCTTCTCTGGGCGCAGAGGAGCGCCTTGACACCCCACAGAGGGCCGTGATAGAATCCCGCGGTAGCTCGGAATTCCAAGGTGGGGTGGCCGCGAGCGGCCTGCTTCACCGGAGGAGACCGCAGTGGCGGCCCCATCGTCCAGAGGTTAGGACACCGGTCTTTCAAGCCGGAGACGGGGATTCGAGTTCCCCTGGGGCTACCAGTGTGGGCGCATAGCTCAGCGGGAGAGCGCTTGCTTCACACGCAAGAGGTCGCTGGTTCAAGCCCAGCTGCGCCCACCACCGAGAATGGTCGGAGAATGCCGGCCCGGTCATGGGCGAATAGCTCAGCGGGAGAGCACTTGCCTTACAAGCAAGGGGTCACAGGTTCAAATCCTGTTTCGCCCAGTACGCGATGTTGCAGCGGAGCCGTGGCGCAGTTGGCTAGCGCGCCGGCCTGTCAAGCCGGAGGTCGCGGGTTCAAGTCCCGTCGGCTCCGCCAGCCTTGCTTACAATAGGGATGGTGCCGGGATAGCTCAGCTGGTAGAGCACTGGACTGAAAATCCAGGTGTCCCCAGTTCAATTCTGGGTCCCGGCACCAGAGCACAAGAGGCGGCGGCCGGCGGGCCGTCGTTTCTGCGCGTGTGGACGCGTGTGCAGAGCGCCGGATGCGCAGTGACATCCCGGCAGGACTGGCGCGCGTCCCGCCCAAGAAGACCCGGCAGGGCCGCGGGTCCGTCCGCGGGGTCTGCTGTGGGTCATGATGAGAGATCTGGGCGCGATGGGGAGGTTGAGGAACATGGCGATGCCGCTGGTGGTGCTGATATTGACTCTGCTGTGGGGCTGCGCAGCCGTGGCGGCCACCTATTACGTCGATGCGGCGAAGGGCGATGACGCGAACGACGGTCTGACCGCCGAATCTGCGTGGTGCAGCCTGGAGAAGCTGAACGCGACCGAGTTCCAACCCGGCGATCGGATTCTGCTCAGGGCGGGCTGCGCGTGGACCGGCCAGTTGTGGCCCAAAGGCTCGGGAGAAGAGAGCAGCCCAATCGCGGTGGACAGCTACGGCAAAGGTCCCAAGCCGACCATCAACGGGGAGGGGAAGACCTTCGAGGCCGTCTATCTCTACAACCAGCGGCACTGGGAGATCAGCAACCTCGACGTTACGAATCAGAGCCCCGAAGGTCCCGCACCGCGGGCCGGCGTGCGCATCCTTGGCGAAGACGCGGGCACGCTCAGCCACATCCACCTGCGCCATCTTGAAGTGCACGATGTGAATGGACATCTGCACGACGGCAAGGACTCCGGCAAGTGCAATGCCGCCATCTTGTTCGACGTGATCGGGAATGCTGTCCCCACCAGCTTCCATGACGTGCTGATCGAGGGCTGCCGTGTCCACCACTGCGACCGGGGCGGGATAAAGACATGGACGACCTGGGGCCGGTATGGGGGTGCCGAGTGGGTGCCGTATACGAACCTGGTGATTGGCGGCAATGTGCTGGACGACATCGGCGGCGATGGGATCGTCGCGTGTATGGCCGACGCCCCTCTCATCGAGCACAATGTGGTGAGCCGCTGCAACGCCCGTGCGGGAGACTGGAACGTCGCCATCTGGGTGTGGGAGTGCGACGACGCGGTGATGCAGTTCAACGAGGCCTATCTCACCCAGACCGACAAGGACGGACAGGGCTTCGACATCGATGGGATGTGCCGTGGCACGGTAGTGCAGTACAACTACAGCCACGACAACGAGGGCGGGTTTATCCTGCTCTGCGAAAGAGGCGATCCCAGCCCGCGCCGCTTCAACGATCAATCGGTCGTCCGCTACAACATCAGCCAGAACGACCGCGCGCGTATCTTCCAGGTGGGCGGCAAGGTCACGAACGCCGAGATCTACAACAACACCATCTACATCGGCGACGATCGCGGCGACCCCCCTGTAATCTGGCACAACAAGGATGGGATGTGGCCGGACCACATCCACTACCGGAACAACGTCTTCTATAACCTCGGGGATGGCGGGTATGACCTCGGCGGCAGCAGCAACAACGTCTTCGACCACAATGTGTTCTATGGCAACCACCCGGAGACCGAGCCTGACGATCCGCACAAACTCACGAGCGACCCTAGATTGGCGAACCCGGGCAGCGGCGGAGTGGGGCGCGATACCGCGGACGGGTACAAGCTGGAGCCCGACTCACCGTGCATCGATTCTGGCGTGACGGTCCCCGACTGCGGAGGTCGAGACTACTGGGGCAACCCCGTTCCGTCGGGCAGGGGAACGGACCGCGGCGCTCACGAACGCCCGCAGACATGACCGAGCGGACCATGGGTGCCGCGCGCGTGTCCGTGAATCGCTTGACGACGCGACACATGAGGGATAATCTATGGCGCGGCCCCGCTCCGGGCGGAGCTGGAGGGTGACTAGCCTGAGGGAGGAGGTGAGGCGACGGAGGCTTCCGTCTGAGGCAGAGCTCGCTGCGAACGCTTCAGTCCACGAATCGAACACTATCGAGACTCTACGCGGAGCGGTTGCGCCAGTCGCTTACTACTGAGAACCGCAAACGCGCGTAGGGAGGGGGTTACAGGTGTACAGGAGTGAAGTGTCCGGACGGCTGTTGGCGCCACTGTGCGTGATGGTGCTGGCGGCCGCTTTCTGTGTGTTGAGCGCGTCGGCCGCGCTGGCCACAACGTACTACGTTGATTCGGTTAGCGGAAACGACAACTGGGACGGCCAGAGCCCGAGCACGGCGTGGCAGACCCTGAGCAAGGTCAACTCCACTACGTTTCAGCCGGGAGACGAGATCCTATTCAAGGCCGGCTGCGCGTGGACCGGCCGCCTGTGGCCGAAGGGGTCCGGCTCAGATGGCAGCCCGATTGTGATTGACATGTACGCCACGGGCGCTCTGCCCATGATCAACGGCAACGGACAGGAGCTCGAGGCCGTGCTCCTCTACAACCAGGAGTACTGGGAGATCAACAACCTCGAGGTCACGAACACTCTCGCCGAGCCCGGCGAAACCAGAGGCATCGCGATCATCGGCGAGGATGCCGGTGCCCTGCATCACGTCCATGTGAAGGACTGCGTCGTCCACGACATCAACGGCAAACGGCTTGTT
>DAOVEW010000377.1 GCA_030668755.1 Bacillota bacterium
TGCCGCGCAGTCCCAGAAGCTTCAGCTGCATCTCCCGCGTGACATCCTGTTCCATGCCGTCCTCGAGGTAGACGAAGAGCCTCATCTCTTCGCCCGTCTTGTCTATCAGATTGGCCAGGTTCAGCGTCACCATCAGGAAGACGACGAGGATCAGCAGGGAAAGGCCCATGATGATCACCGCTATGGCGTTCGCACCTTTCCTCCTGCCGAGGTTGATCATCATCTCGTCGATCATGTATTTCGCCGTGCGGAGATTCATTCGTTCTCCTCGTCCCTTATATCGTACTCGGACAGCTGCTCGGCCCTGCGGGAGACCCTCGACTCATCCATCCTGTCGCGGACGTCGCCGACGAAGATCTTCTCGTGATCGCGGGCGATCCGCCCGTTCTCGAGATAGATGATCCTCTGGCCGAAGCTCTGCACCATCTCTATGTCGTGCGTCGCGACCAGCACCGCCGTGCCGCCGGCGTTGATCTTGAACAGAAGCTCGAGAACGTTCCTCGTCGATACGGCGTCGAGGTTTCCCGTCGGCTCGTCGGCGAGGAGGATCGCCGGCCTGTTGGCGACCGCCCTCGCGATCGCGACCCTCTGCTGCTCCCCGCCCGAGAGGGCCTTCGGAAAGTCGTGCCGCTTGTGATAGAGTCCGACATGGGTAAGTATCTTGGTAGCTCTCTGCTTTATCTTGCTCATCGGCGTGCCGGTGACCTTCATCGCCAGGGCGATGTTCTCGAAGACGGTCCTGTCCTCTATCAGCCGGAAATCCTGGAAGACGATGCCGATCTTCCTGCGGAGCCCGGGGATCGTCCTGCGCGTCACGCGCGTCGAAACGAAGGAGCCGACGACGATCTGACCCGAGTCGGGCCTGTCGTCCATGTACATCATCCTCAGCAGCGTGCTCTTTCCCGCGCCGCTCGGGCCGACGAGGAAGACGAATTCGCCGTTTGTCACCTGCAGATTTATGTCGGTGAGCGAGAAATGCCTGCCGAGGTCCTTCGAGAGATGGTAGATGCCCGCTATGATCCTATGTTCCGGGGGGCTCATCCGGCCACCCTCCTCCCGGGTGTGCGGGTGCGGCAGCACCGCACCGCCAGCTCGAGCGAGGCGGCGAGGCTCCCGCCCGCCGCCTCGCCCCTGCCGGCGATATCGTATGCCGTTCCGTGGCAGACCGAGGTCCTGACGACGGGCAGGCCGATCGTCATGTTCACGCCGCGGTCGAATCCCGACATCTTGAACGGAATCATCCCCTGGTCGTGGTAGAGGGCAACGAACGCGTCGCACCCCCGTCTCTCGTGATGGTAGAAGAGTGTGTCGGCGGGGAAGGGCCCCCGCGCGTCTATTCCGTCCTCGACGAGAGCGGCGATCGCCGGAACGATCACCTCGCCCTCCTCGGCGCCCGTCACCCCACCGTCTCCCCCGTGGGGATTGAGGGCGGCGATGTCTATACGGGGTTTTTCCATGCCCCAGAGTTCCCTCAGTGCGGCGTCGGTGACCTTCACCCCCGTCACGAGTCTCTTCATCGTGACGGCGGCGGGCACGTCTGCGAGCGGGATGTCGCGGGTCAGTATCACTATCCGCATCGTCCCGGAAACCATTACCATCTGGCAGTCCGGCGCGTCGAGCAGCGCCGAGAGCATGTCGGTGTGCCCGATATAGCTGTAACCGGCAAGACCCAGCGCCTCCTTCGAGATCGGCCCCGTCACGATGCCCTCCACGGCGCCTCCGGCGGCGAGCCTCGCCGCCGCCTCGACCGCCTCGCCCGCGACCGCACCGCCTGCAGCGCTCGGTCCTCCGGCGGGGACGTCTCTACCCTCGCCGGTATCTACTATCACGGGGGAGCCTCCCGCCAGCGAATCGAGCAGGACATCTCCCGTCACCGACCCGCCCGCCCCGATCACACGGGGCACGTCCGCCCCCGCCGCCCGCGCGGCGGCCGTCATGGCGTCTGCCGAGCCGATCAGCGCGATGTCCGCCCCGAAATCATCTCCCGCGGCGAGAAGGGCGGCCGCGATCTCGGGCCCGATGCCCGCCGGGTCACCTATAGTGAGCGCTATCGGTATCCTTCTCTCCGTCATCCCGTCCTCGTCTCCCTGACCACCCGGTAGAACCGGGTCGCGTCTTTCTTCGATGTCTGCCTGTTCGGCATCTCGAGCAACTCGACGACCAGAGAATGTCCCGACCGCCTGATCTCGATGATGTCGCCTTCCACCGCCTCGCGCGACGGCTTTACCACCGCGCCGTTTATCCTCACATTGCCCGTCTCGCACCCCTTTCTCGCGAGGCTCCTCGTCTTCACGAGACAGAGCGCCTTGAGGAGCGAATCGATCCTCATCGCCTCAGCCGCCAGTCCCGGTGTCGTCGGCGCCGGCTTCCTCGCCGAGCTTTATGTCCACGTAGTATATGCCCTTGAGCTCGTGGACGTATTCCTGGAACTTCTCCATCCTCTTCTGCTGGGCGAGGTGGTTCTCCAGCTCCATTTTTACTTCCTGGTAAGTGTAAGGGCGCGCCGGATTCTTCTCCAGCACCTTTATTATCTTGAAGCCGGCGTCCTCTTTGACTACCGGCGAGATCCCCCCGACGTCGGTTTCCTTCAGTATCTCGAGGAGATAGTCCGCCTTGCCGATGAGGTGCTTCAGAACAAGCTCGTTCTCTATGACACCGCCGTTGTTCTTCGTCTTCTCGTCTGCGGAGTATTTCGCCGCGGCCTCACCGAAGTCGAGGCCGCCGAGGATCTCCCTTCTG
>DAOVEW010000130.1 GCA_030668755.1 Bacillota bacterium
GTGGCAGGTGGGGCACTTGGTGGGGAGCATCACCGCGGGTGAAGTCTTCCAACGGGAGAATGAGGCGCGGCAGACGTGGGCGGGGATTCTCGGGGGGTTGGTGGTGCTCGGCACTCTGTACGCGACGTGGCGTCGGGCTGGGGCGGCGCAGCGTTCGGTGGAGGTGGCGCAAGAGGGGCAGATCACGGAGCGGTTCACGCGTGCGATCGAGCAGCTTGGGAGCGAGAAGCTGGAGGTGCGGCTGGGTGGGATCTACGCGCTGGAGCGGATCGCATGGGATTCGGAGAAAGACCACTGGCCAATCATGGAGGTGCTGACGGCCTACGTGCGAGAGAACGCGAAGTGGACGGAGGAGAGTCCGGAGGAAGCGCCGCCGCTGGCGGCGGACATTCAGGCGATTCTGACGGTTCTGGGAAGGCGGGGGATAGAGGGGGAGATACGTGTGGGTGTGCGGCTGGATCTAAGTGGAACTGACCTGCGGCGCGCCATGCTACGTGGGACGAGGATGGGAAACGTGGTCCTGACGTCATCGCACTTGGAGGATGCGGATCTCGCATATGCTGACCTGGCAAGGAGCGATCTGGGGCACGCGCACCTAGACAAAGCGAATCTGGAGGAAGCTGGATTGGCGGCGGCGACGATGCCTCGGGCCGACATGTCGGGCGCGCTGATGGTTGGAGCGCGGTTGAAAGGTTCGGCGCTGATCTCGGCTGACCTCAGGGAGGCCAATCTGGAGTTCGCTGACTTGAGAGACGTGAGCCTGACAGGGGCGAATCTGCGTGGTGCAGTTCTGTATGGGGCGCAGCTCACGGGTGCGAGTCTGGCAGGAGCGGATCTACGAGGCGCTCGCTTTCAACGGCGAGCGATCCCGGGTATGAAGCCGCACCCGGCGACGGGGCTGACGGCGCAGGAGATCGAGCGGGCCATCACGGATGAGACGACGGTGCTGCCGGATTACTTGAAGGAGGGGGGTGAGAAGGGGGAGGGCGGGGAGTAGAGGTTGGGTCGCGTGCGGGGTGGTGTAGATGGGCCGTGCGCCGTTCCCGCCGTCGCTGAAGCTATGGCGGCGGGGCAAGATCCTTCGCCCCTAAGTCCGCCGTAGGCGGACCGGGGTGGCGGTCCCCAGAGGCCACCAAACCACATCCCTCAGGATTACCACATGCGGCGGGCGTCCGTGTGCCCAACCAAAAGTGGGGCAGGAGGCCTTTTGGCCGGTCAGGAGTGGCCACCCGGCGGATACGAATCGTCCGGGGGACCGGACTCCCACAGGCCGGCGGGGTTCGGTGACCCCGCCCTACAGGAGGCGGCGGGGCCGCCTGTGCAGGCTGAAGCCTGCGGTACCCGGGGCTCTGGCACAGGCTGGGAACCCGTGCCACCAGGACGGGCGCGGGAGCGGTGGGGTCGGGCGGTTATGGTTGGCTGGAGGGGATTAGGGAAGGGGTGACGGAGGCCCCGGGGCTTTGGGCGGTGTAGCCGCCGAATAAACACAAGGCTGTCTTGGAGACGGAAGAAGGGGGGAGGAACGGGAAATGAGCAGCCCTGAAGGCGATGAGGTTGCCGGCAAGTGCCGCGTGATGATGCACGACGGCAAGGAGTGCGCGCGAGAAGCGTACGATGGTGCTGGGCTATGTATCTGCCACTCGGGGGACACCAATAAGGACGCCGAAGCCATCCAGCGCGAGATCAATGCGATGCTTGCCCGGAAGGACTACGACTTCACGGGCTTCGTGTTCCCCGAAGGCATAAGCTTCCGGGACGCGAGGTTCGAGGGCGACGCGTACTTCTACAGGGCGACATTCCAGGGCGAGGCGAGCTTCGTACGGGCGACGTTCCAGGACGAGGCGGACTTCGTCGCGGCGACGTTCCAGGGCGAGGCGAGCTTCTACGAGGCGACGTTCCAGGGCTACGCGCACTTCGTCGGGGCGAGGTTCCAGGACAAGGCGGCCTTCAGGGCGACGTTCCAGGGCCCAGCGAGCTTCCTCGCGGCGACGTTCCAGGGCGAGGCGGACTTCGTCGCGGCGACGTTCCAGGGCGAGGCGGGCTTCCACGCGGCGACGTTCGGGGGCGAGGCGAACTTCGGCTGGGCGACGTTCCAGGGCGAGGCGAGCTTTGGCTGGGCGACGTTTGAGGGCGAGGTGCGGTTTAGGGGAGAGGGTGAGGTCAGACTCTTCAGCTCAGAAGCGGAAGCTGACTTCCGGAACGCTCGGTTCGGCCAACCGGAGAAGGTGGTATTCCAACACGTGTTCCTGGGGCGGGCGCGATTCCTGGACACTGATGTGCGGCGGGTGGATTTCACAGATGTGCAGTGGGCAACGCGTCGAGGCGGCCACTGCGCGGTCTGGGATGAGCTGGCGCCCGAGGATGTAGAGAAAGACTACGCGCTCATTGGCAAGCTCTACCGGCAGTTGAAGCACAACTACGAGGAGCAGCGCGATCCCATCACCGCTGGCGACTTCCACATCGGCGAGATGCAGATGCGACGGCTCTCTAACCCGCCGAAGAACTGGCTCTGGCGCTTCCTGAAACGAAATCTTTCGTTCCTTGCGCTCTACCGATGGATCAGCGGATACGGGGAGGACTATGTGCGGCCGCTGGCCTGGATTGTGGGCGTGATCCTTGTCTTTGCGGCGGCATTCACCCTCAGTCCCGGTCGGGCTCTGCAGAGCAGTGCGGCTTCGGGGACGCCCGAGCCCGTGCACGGGTGGTGGCCGCGGCTGTTGCACTCGGTCATGTGCTTCCTGTGGCGGGGGGGCAGGCCGTTCCAGCCGGTGCATCTGGTCGGACACTATGTGTCAGTGGCGGAGGGGATCATAGGCCCTCCGCTCATCGCGATGTTTGTGCTGGCGCTGAACCGGCGGTTCAAGCGATAGCGCAGATTGCCGCAGGCTGGATGGATCGCCGGATAGTACGATAGTGCGAGGCAACGGCGGGCAGAAGGCAAGTGGCTAGGCCCTTCGGGCCGCCACCCCGGCCCGGCTCGGCCGGGCCTAGGGGCTTCTCCGCTACCGGTGGTTGCGAGAGTGGTCCCATGGGCGCGATTCAAGGGGGGAGTACGGGGAGGTGGGCGCGACGTTGCACAGACTTCAAGGGGGGAGGCGTATCCTCCCCCCGTGAAGTTCCCCCTACCTAACGACAAAGGCCCATCGGTGCGAGGCGCTACGCCTTGAGGTTCCCCCTACCTAACAGCAAACGGCCGGCGGGGAAGGGGGCAGGGGTCGCGAGGTGACGCGGGGAGGGAATGGTACGGAAGGCAGGGTCGTCTTAGGAAGAGAAGGGTTTGGGGGATTGGAGAAGTGAAGCAAGTGAACCGCCGAGCGGTGGCAGTTGGTGTTGGCCTGATCGTTGTTGTGGGTTTGGGGGTGTGGTACAGGTCGCGGCGCGCGTCGAATCAGAGCGCGGGCGCGGTGAACGCTATGACGGTGGAGCGGGGGACGGTGGCGCTGACCGTGTCGGCCGATGGGACGCTGGAGCCGCTGACGACGGTGAACGTGAAGTCGTACGCGGGTGGGAAGGTGGATGTGCTGGCGGTGGAGGTGGGGGATGTGGGGGGCAAGGGGGACCTGATCGCGAAGATTGATCCGACGGACAGCCTGTCGGTGTACGACCAGGCGGCTGCTGATCTGGCGGCGGCGAAGGCGAGGCGGGCGCAGGCGCGGGCGCAGGCGCGGGTGCAGCCGGCGCTGACGCGAGCTGCGATCGCGCAGGCGGAGGCGTCGTACGAGACGGCGCGGAAGGATCTGGTGCGGCTGGAGGAGGCATCTCACCCGCAGGCGCGGACACAGGCGAAGGCCGGGCTGGACAAGGCGGGCGCGAATCTGGAGCTTGCGGAGAAGGACCTGGCGCGGGCGAGGGAGCTGAAGGCGAAGGGGTTCGTATCGCAGAGCGAGGTGGACTCGGCGGCGAACCGGCGGGAGGTGGCGAAGGCGGAGCTGAGGACTGCGCAGCAGCAGTGGGACACGCTGGATCGGCAGTTGGCAGCGGAGCTGGATGCGGCGCGGGCGAGGGTGGCGCAGGCGAAGGCGGGTCTGGAGCGGGCGGAGGTGAACGCGGTGGAGGACCAGCTTCGGGAGGCCGATGTGGCGAGCGCGGAGGCGCAGGTGGCGCGGGCGCAGGCTTCGCTGGACAACGCGAAGACCGCGCTGGACTACACGACTATCACGGCGCCGCGGGATGGTGTGATATTGCAGAGGTTCGTGGAGGAGGGGACGATGGTGACCTCCGGCAAGTCATCCATCGCGCAGGGCACGGATGTGGTACTGCTGGGGGATGTGTCGGAGATGTTCGTGGAGGTGAGCCTGGACGAGGCCGACGTTGGGATGGTGGAGGCGGGCCAGGGGGCCGAGATCACTGTGGATGCGTTCCCGGAGGAGCGGTTCGGCGGCACGATCACGCGCATAGACCCGCAGGCGCTGACGCAGCAGAACGTGACGACTGTGCTGGTGACGGTGCGCATAGATGAGGCCGGCCCGCGGCTGAAGCCCGGGATGACGGCCACGTGCGACTTCGTGATCGGGCGGGCCGAGAATGTGCTGTGTCTGCCGAACCTGGCGGTGGAAGAGAGGCAGGGGGAGCATATCGTGCTGGTTCGGGAGGGGGAGGAGGCCGTGCCCACTGCGGTGGAGATCGGGCTGGTGGGGGATAACCTGACGGAGATCCGGTCCGGCCTTCAGGAGGGTGACGAGATTGTGCTGTCGTTCGGGGGGCCGAGTTCGGATGAGCGGACAGACTGGGCGAGGGAGCGGGGCCGGCGCATGGGGGGCGCTGGGGGCTTCGTGCGGAGTGGAAGGTAGGGCGTGGAGCTGATATGGGGCTGCTGGAATCTATCAAGGTAGCGCTTGACGGTCTGGCGTCGAATCGGCTTCGCTCGGCGTTGACGATGCTGGGTGTGATCTTCGGAGTGGCAGCGGTGATCGCGGCGGTGTCGATGACGGAGGGTGCGAAGGTCGCCACGCTAAAGCAGTTCGAGGCGTTCGGGACGAACGTACTGACAGTGCGGGCCGGGCAGTCGCGGCGCGGACCCGTCCGCGGGGGCATGGGGTCGGTGCATACGCTGACGGAGAGCGATGCGGAGGCGATCCTACAGCAGTGTCCGACGGTGGTGGCAGTGGTGCCGCAAGTCAGGACGAGTG
>DAOVEW010000198.1 GCA_030668755.1 Bacillota bacterium
CCAGGTCATGTTGGCGGCCCGCGAGCTCGACAAATACAAGCTGCTGCGAATCCTCCGCCAGCGCACCTGGCAGAACGAACACGTCTTCTACACGCACGGATGCGGAGTCGTCATGTCTCCGGTCAGCGATGTCATCGGCTCCGGCCTGCCGAACTACGTCATTGAGAACATCCCGCCTCACTCCACCTTCGAGCTCGAGGTCTCGCGGCACGGCATCTACTACGGCGAGCTGACCGACGACTACGTCATCGTCCGCACCACCGAGGAAGAGAACGACTACACGCTCCCCGAAACCAACCGCATCGCAAAGACCCGCTACTCCGGTGTCGGTGGTGTCCCCATCGGCAGTCCCCTCCCGCGCCTGGCGACCGCGGCCCGCTTCAGCGACATCAACATCATTATCTCCACCATCATCACAAAGGATAGCCGCATTCTCTGGGGCAGGAAGATCGACTGGCGGTCGAAGCACATCGCCCCCTTCTTCTCCTACGACCAAGACCCCTATATCGTCGTCGGCGACGATGGTCGCCTTTACTGGATCCAGGACGGCTACACCACCTCCGGCATGTACCCCTACTCGGATCCTGTTCGCAACGTCAGCTACATCCGCAACTCGGTCAAGGTGGTCACCGATGCCTACGACGGGACCGTCGTCTACTACGTCTCCGACCCGGACGATCCCATCGTGCGCACCTACCAGAAGATCTTCCCGGAGCTCTTCCGCCCGATGGACGACATGCCCGCGGGGCTCCTCAAGCACATCCGATATCCGGAGGCCCTCTTCAACACCCAGGCCGCCCGTCTCACGATCTACCACATGACCGATCCCCGCGTCTTCTACAACCGCATCGAGAAATGGGAGATCGCCCGCGAGCTTCCCAAGTCGGTCGGCCCCGGCGCGAGCTACCGGGTCGCGCAAGCCGGCGGCTCCCAGGGCGAGACCATGCAGGCCTACTACGCCATCATGAAGCTCCCCGGCGAGGATGAGCCGGAGTTCCTGCTCATGCTGCCCTTCACCCCCGAGGGCCGTCCGAACATGGTCGCCTGGCTCGCCGCGCGCTGCGACGGCGAAGACTACGGCAAAGTCCTGCTCTACAACTTCCCCAAGACCGAGCAGGTCTGGGGGCCGATCCAGATCGAGGCCTCCATAGATCAGCAGCCCGACATCAGCGGGAAGTTCAGCCTCTGGAGCCAGCACGGCTCGTCCGTTATCCGAGGCAATCTCCTCGTCATCCCGCTCGACAACTCCATCCTCTACATCGAGCCGATCTACCTCAAGGCGACTCAGAGCCCCTTCCCGGAGTTGAAGCAGGTCGTCGTCGCCCGCGGCGACGGCCGGGTGGCGATGAGGGAGACCCTCTCGCAGGCCCTCACGGCCCTTCTCCAGCAGCCTGCCCCCAAGCTGGTCGCGCTGGAGCCCACTGGGCTGGCGGCCCGGCCCGCCGAACCCGTCGAAGCCGAGAAACCGCCTGAAGAAACCGCACCCCTGCCTGAGGGCCGCCGCTTGGCCCAGCAGGCCAACCAACAGTTCGAGGAGGCCCTCAGACTACAGCGGGAAGGAGACTGGGCCGGCTACGGCGAGGCCGTCCAGAGGCTGCAGCAGACACTGGGCGACCTGCTGGAAGCCACCGAACAGTAGCCCGTGTGCGAGGCTCCCGCGGCGGCGTGGTAATATCGCTGTGAAAGCTGCCGCGCGGAAGAAGAGCCAATGATTGTGCTAGGCGTGGATCCCGGCCTTTCTGCAACGGGATACGCGGTCCTTGATGCCGGCAATGGGCGAGTGGGAGTCAGAGAGCTGGGATGCGCCCGCAGCCGAAGCAAGCAGCCTCTGGAGGCGCGGGTGCGGGCCATCTACGACGAGCTCTCCGGCGTTCTCGCCCGCTGGCGGCCCGAGGTCGCCGTACTCGAAGGGCTGTACTCGGAGTACCGCTTCCCGCGCACCGCCATTCTAATGGGGCACGTGCGCGGGGCCATCTGCCTGGCGGCCGATCAGAGCGGCGCGCGAGTCGTCGAGATATCCCCTGCCGAGGTGAAGCAGGCGCTGACGGGATCGGGCCGCGCGAGCAAGGAGCAGATCCGCCGCGCAGTGACCCGCATGTTGCAACTGCCTAGCCCGCCCGACTCCGAGCACATTTGTGACGCGCTGGCGATGGCAGTGGTGGGCGCGGCCCGGGAAGGCGTTGAAGTCTGGTCGCAAGACGAGAGGAAGAAGGGTTGATCTCGTATCTCGAGGGCAGGCTGTTCCAGAAGCTGGACGACAGAGTCGTCGTCCTCGCCGGAGGGCTCGGCTACGAGGTGTTGCTTCCGGTCGCCGCGCGGCCCGCCTTTCGCTCTCGCCGGCCGGGCCCGGAGGGCGACCAGGTCAGGCTCTACATCTCGTACCACCTCACCGAGCGCAACCCAAAACCCCTGCTCGTCGGGTTCGAGTCACCTCTCGAAAGGGAGTTCTTCGAGCTGCTCACAACGGTCGAGGACATCGGGCCGATGGCCGCCTGCAAGGCGCTGTCGAGCGATGTCGCCCGCATCGCCCGCGCGATCGAAGCGAAGGACGCCTCCTTCCTCTGTACGCTCGACGGTATCGGGCCCCGCAAAGCGGACAAGATCATCGCCAGCCTGAACGGGCGCGTGGGGAAGTTCTGCCTGATGGCCGAGGCCGAGCGGGAGGCCGCAGCAATCCCGGAGGAGGACTTCCGCGCGGAGGTGACTGCCGTCCTCGTCGAGCAGCTCGGCCACACCCGCACCGAGGCCCAGCGCATGGTCCAGGCCGCGCTCTCGCGGCGCCCGGATGCGGCCAGCGCCGAAGAGCTCTTCGAGGAAGTCTACCGCGGCGAGAAGAAGTAGCCTGTAGGGCGGCCATGTCGCACATCCTGCGCAGCCTTCGCGAACCAGGACCTAGACCCGCCGCGCTCATAAGGCGCGTAGGGCAGGAGCCTTGGCCGCCTCCGGCGGCGTGTCTCCTGCCCCAGAACCACGACCTAACAGGACGTCCCTCACGTGAAAAAACGCAGAACCCGTAAGGCTAAATCCACACCCAAGCCCGGCGCGCAAAAGGACCAGCCCAGCGACGAGGTCCTCGCGCAGCCCACCCCCGAGGAGCGCGAGGACAAGTGGAACCTCCGCCCCCGCACCTTCGACGAGTGCATCGGCCAGCGCCCGGTGGTTGAGGCCCTTTCGATTGCCATCCAGGCGGCGAGAGAGCGCAGCGAGCCCCTCGACCACGTGCTCTTCTACGGCCCCCCGGGCCTTGGTAAGACCACCTTCGCTCGCATCATCGCCAATGAGCTGGGCGTCAGCTTCAAGGGCACATCGGGGCCCGCCCTCGAACGCGGCGGCGACCTCGTCAGCATCCTCACGAACCTGGAAGAGCGCGACGTCCTCTTCATAGATGAGGTCCACCGCCTCCCGCGTGCCGTCGAGGAACTCCTCTACTCCGCCATGGAGGACTTCACCGTAGACATCATCTTCGACAAAGGTGCCCACGCTCGCATCTACCGGTCCCGCCTTCAGCCCTTCACCCTCATCGGCGCGACCACGCGCGCCGGTTTCCTCTCTCCGCCTCTCCGGCAGCGCTTCGGCATCGTCCGCGAGCTAACGTTCTACTCCGAAGACGATCTGAAGAAGGCCGTCCACCGCTCAGCCGGCCTCCTCGATGTCCCCATAGACGATGACAGCGCAGGCGTGCTGGCCCGTCGCAGCCGCGGCACCATCCGCATCGCCAACCGCCTGCTGCGCAGGGTTCGAGACTACGCGCAGGTGAAGGGCGACGGCCGCATCACCCCGGAGATCGCGGCGCCCGCGCTGGTCCTCGAGGGAGTGGACGACCTCGGCCTTGCCCCCCTCGACCGCCGCCTCCTCGAAGTCATCGTCCATCAGCACCTTGGCGGCCCCGTCGGTATCGAGGCCCTCGCCGCCACCCTTCAGGAAGAGGTCCAGACCCTCGAGGACATGGTCGAGCCCTTCCTCCTACACATGGGGCTCCTCGCGCGCACCGGCAAGGGCCGCCTCGCGACGGAGAAGGCCTACCAGCACCTCGGCGTCGAGCGGGTGGAGAAGAAAGCGAGGAATAGGGCGCAGCGGGAGCTGCTTTAGGGCGGCCACACCCTTGCCCGCCGCCCCCGCATTACCGCCGCCCCCACCGGCCCCACCCCCC
>DAOVEW010000383.1 GCA_030668755.1 Bacillota bacterium
ACATCCCCACCTTCCTCCGCCAGATCGAGAACCTCGCGCGGGGCACGAAGAACGGCATCCTCACGATTCGCCCGAAGCCGGCCATTCGCCGCTCGGCGGCGGACTCGGTGAGCATCAACGAAGAGACCGGCGAAGTCAAGCGGAAGAAGCAGTCCGGGGGGACGGAAGCGGTGGCCGCGCCGATGCCCTACGACTTCGTGCCGATCGAGCTGAAGCTGGAGGGAACATACTGGACGGTGATCGACTTCTTGGCGGAACTGCAGCAGTTCCCGAAGATGATCGCGGTGAACGACATCTCCTTCAGCCCGAAAAGCGGCCGTGCCGACAGCATGACGTCGCCCAGCCTGACCGCGACCATGGGGCTGACCGCGGTCGTCACGAAAGGGGGCAAAGATGCAAAACAGGGGTAAGGAGATTCTCCTGCTAGTGTTGGCGTTGGCGGCGCTGGGAGTCGCTCTCCTCACTTTCCGCGGCAAGCATACTCCCACGGCGCCGCCGGCCAAGCCCACAGCTCAGCAGGAGCAGCCGCAGACAGAGATGGCGAGAGCGGCACCGGGACAGGGAGCGACAGAGCAGGCGCCGGGAGGAGAGGGTGAGGCGACGGCTGCGAGCGGCACAGCCGGGGCAAGCCGTAATCCTTTTGCAGCTCCGCACGCTCCAACGGCGGCGCCAGGGCCGGCCGACGCAGCGGGAGCAGTGGAAGATGAGGGGCGTGCACCGCCGACGGCTGAGCCAGCACCAGTGCCGGACAAAGCGTTGACACTGACCGGGATCGTGGAAGGCAACCCAGCTGTGGCAATCATCCGGCAAGAAGATCAACGCTACTTCGTCAGGGTTGGCGATCAGGTTGGCGAACGGTATCGCGTGAGAGCGATCGGCCGCCATGAGGTCGCGCTCGTCGGACCAGAAGGCAAAGTCATCCTACGAATGGGAGGGAGGCAGTAGCGCCATGACTCGTACACGGATTCTGACAGTCAGCAGCGCGGCCGTTTTGCTGGCCCTGCTGCTGGCGGCCGGAGCGGCATTGGCCAACGGCGTGGAGAAGCCCGAGGCCGCCGCTGCCGCGGCCGCTGCGACAGGAGGAGAAGCGGCCTACATGAGGGCCGCCCGCGGGACCGGAGCAGGCCCGCCCGCGTCAACGAACCGCATCAACCTCGAGTTCGTCGACGCGGAGCTGATCGACGTGTTCCAGGCTCTCGCCACGCAAAGCGGAGTCAATATCGCGATCAGCGGCAGCGTGAAGGGCAGAACGACTCTACGGCTGCGCAATGTGACCCTCACCCATGCGATGAACATCATCACGAAGCTGAACGGTCTGGACTACGCTTGGGTGGAGGCGGCGTACGTCGTCGGCACTCCGGAAGAAGTGCGAACCATGCGGGTGTCGCAACTGCGGACCTCGGTGGTCATACTTCAGCACATCCAGCCGGAGTACGCGCAGGAAGTGCTCGCCAAACTGACTCCCGAGGTGACGGTTTCCACCCAGAAGGGGGTGCGGTCCATCTTGCTGCTGGGCACGGAGCCCGCTCTTGCGAAGGCCCAGCGCGCTCTGGCAGAGATAGACCTGCCGCCCCTGCCCGGTCCTCCCACCACTGAGGTGGTGGCCATTCGCTACCAAATGGCGGACGGCTTGGCGGAGATGATCCGCGCGGCCGTTCCGGAGGTAACCGTGCAGCCCGGACCGCAGGAGAACAGTCTCCTGATCACGGCCGACAGCCTGCAGTGGGAGAGCGTCCGGTCTGTGATCTCGGCCGCGGACAGGCCGCCCGTTCCGGCAGAGGCAACGAAGGCCGTCTACTACGTCCAGTATTGCGAGCCGGTTGAGCTCAAGGACACGATGGCGTCGCTGCTGCCGGACCTGACCATCACGCTCGCACCGCGCTCGTTCACGCCGACGGTGCAACAGGCGACTGGCGGAGCCGGCGGGACGGCGAACTTACTGGCGGCCCCGCAGCTAGGGGCAGCGAGCGGAGGAGCTGGCGGAGCCGCCGAGATGTCGCCTGTGACCGCGCTGATCCTCTCTGGCGCTCCGTGGACGGTTGAGCAGGGCCTGGACCTGCTGGACGAGCTGGACACGGCTCCTAAGCAGGTGCACATCGCGGCAATGGTCACGGAGGTCAGCCGTGAGGACATCACGCGCATCGGCATCGACTGGGGACCGACTGAAGATCCAGGGCTGGGTTCCACGGGCACGCCGTTCGTAATGGGCGAGGCGATTCCCATCGACGCGCCGGCAGACGCGATAGTGGCAAAGGATCTTCACATCGGTAAGATCCAGCGAAGCTACCTTCAGTGGAGCGCGTCGATTCGGGCCCTCGAAGAAGAGGGCCGGGCGCGGGTGCTGTCGAACCCCAGCGTGACGACGCTCGACGGGCGGCAGACGTCCCTGCACACCGGCGAGACGTACTACTACGAAGTCGCGGTGGCGGCCGCGACCACTGGGGGCATCGTCAAGGACATCCGCACCTTTGACGTCGGCATCAGCTTGAACGTCAACCCGCGGATCAACAACGATGGCGAGGTGACACTCACTATTGCGCCGATCATCGCGGCGCTGCGAGGCACAAGCGAGTTCGCCCTGCCCATCGTCACAGAGCGCGCGGTCGTCACGACGGTGCGCGTCAGGACCGGTGAGACCGCCGTGATCGCGGGCCTCGTGAGCGACGAGGAACAGATCACGGTCAAGAAGATCCCGTTCCTCGGCGAC
>DAOVEW010000272.1 GCA_030668755.1 Bacillota bacterium
ATCGAGCGTCGGCTGCCACGGTTGGTGGCGGCGCGAGAGCGAAGGCGGTGAATGAGGAGAGCCGTTCGGGCCGATAGGTGGGTGACCGGATGCTGAGGCTCCTGTTGGGCAGTGAGAGTGGGGACAGCCCCTTGCACCGACTCGACGACCGAGCAAAGCTGGTCGCCCTGACCGGTTTCGTGGCCGCGGCGCTGCTGACACCAGCGAGGCCGGCGTGGCCGTGGCTGGGGCTCTTCGGGCTTCTCTTCGTGGCATTGGGCCTGGGCCGCGTGAGCCGCGGTCCTCTGGTCAAGCGCTTCCTCGGCCTATCGCTGATCGTGGGCGTTCCCTTCGCGCTGTCTCGGCTGGGTGGGGAGGTGACGCGACTCGCGGGAGAGAGCTTCGCCGTGAAGTCGCTCCTCATCGCAGGTGGGTTCCTGGCGCTCACCGCCACGACTCGCACGGCCGATCTCCTGGAGGTAACGAGCCGGCTGCCGGGACTGCGGGGCCTGAGCGCCCTCGCTGGCTTCATCCTGCGGGGTGCGAACATGCTGGCCGGCGAGGTCGTAAGGACAAACCGCGCGTGGGCGCTGCGAGCGCCGCGGGCGAGGTTGGGCGTCCGGCTGCGAGGACTGGTTGCGGCGAGCATCAGCCTGCTGGGGAGGGCGGCTGCACGCTCGGACCGAGTCGGCGCGGCGATGGTGCTGCGCGGGTTCGATGGGTGGCTGCCTCCCGCTCCGCCGCGCGCGCTGCGCGCACGGGACCTCGCGGTCGGGCTGCTCTTCGCGGCGACAAGTTTGGCGCTTGGAGGGGTGGGACGGTGGGTGTAGCTCGTGCGCTGGTGGTTGAGGGATTGAGCTTCGCCTACCCGGGCGGCCGGCCCGTGCTCAGGGACATCAGCTTCGTCATCGGCGCTGGGGAGCGAGTTGCGCTGCTCGGCGCCAACGGGGCGGGAAAGTCGACTCTGCTGTGGTGTCTGGTTGGCATACTCACGGGCCAGGGCAGCATCGAGGTGGCCGGCACCTTGCTCTCGTCGCGCGCGAAGGCGGAGGTGCGCAGGAAGCTAGCGCTGGCGTTCTCGGAGCCGGACGATCAGCTCTTCATGCAGACGGTGGAGAAGGACCTCGCCTTTGGGCCGCGGGCGGAGGGCAATTCCCCCCAAGCTGCCTCGCGCAAGGCGCGTGCGGCGGCCGAGGACGTAGGCCTGGCCGAGGACCTGCTGGCACGTGCGCCTCACGAGTTGAGCTCGGGCGAGAAGAGAAGGGCGGCGCTGGCGGCGGTGTTGACGTCCGAGCCGCAGGTGCTTGCGCTGGACGAACCGACGAACAGCCTGGACGCGCCGGGGCGGGCCGCGCTCGCGAAGACCCTGGCACGTCTGCCCTGCGCGCAGCTCATAGCTACCCACGATGTTGGCTTCGTGCGCGGGCTGTGCTCCCGCGGGCTCGTGCTCGTGAAGGGCCGGCTCGTCGCCGATAAGGAGATCGAGAAGCTCCTGGCAGACCGATCGCGCTTGGTGGAGTATGGGCTGGCGGCGCCGGAGGTGGTCGGGCGGTGAACCGGCGAGAGTTCTTCGATCGCCATGCGGAAGGATGGAATGGGGGAGCAGCCCGCGATCAGGAGGCCAGCCTACGGCGAGTGGTCGCCGAGGCGCGTCTCGCGCGGGGCCAGCGCGTGCTGGACGTGGGGACCGGAACCGGGGTGCTGCTGCCGTTCATTCTGGCGGAGATCGGGTCGAAGGGGCGCGCGCTGGCGGTGGAGATCTCCCGGAAGATGCTCGGCGAGGTGCAGGCGAAACGGTTCCCGAGCAACGTGACGCTCGTGCAGGCAGATGCTCAGCACCTCTGTGTGGGGGACGGTGTGTTCGACAGGGTGATCTGCAACGCGGCATTCCCGCACTTCGAGGATCGGGGGCTGGGCCTGCGGGAGATGGTGCGCGCGCTGCGGCCCGGCGGCCTGCTGGTCATCTCTCACCCCATAGGCAGGGCCGCCGTGAACGCGCGCCATCGCGAGGCGGGCGGGCCGGTGGAAGAGGACCGGGTGCCGCCGCCGCTGGAGATGACATCCCTGCTCGACGATATGGGGCTGGTGGGAGTGGTCGTGCTGGATGAGCCGGAGTTCTATTTGGCGCGGGGATGGAAGAAGCCGTAGCTCGGCCCGTGGAGGCATGTCTGGGAAGAGAGGCCCGGGGCGGCTTAGCCGCCCCGGGCCGTCTGACGTCGATCCTTGCCCGCGTCTCAGGCAGTGACGCGAGCCCATTTGGCTGCGTCGTTACTAGAACGCGGTGAACAGCTCGACAAAGAGCATGTCGTTCGAAATCTCGTCCGCGCCTGCGGGCACGTCCTCCTTGTTTCGCTCGTACTCGAACTGGAGCCACTTGGCGTACGGGAGCCAGCTGCACCGCAGCGGCAGCACGTACGAGACCGAGATCTGCTCGATGTCCCAGGTAAGGGGGTTGTTGACCACCGCCGGCACGTCGGTATCGAGATTGACGTATCGGACGAAGATCCCTTTGCAGACCCCTGCCATATCTCGCCAGATGCCGGTGCACTTCTTGGATGGCTCAACGCCGATGAGAATGGCGTATCCGTCCTGATCGATGCCGCCGACACTGCCCGCGCACCACTCGAAGGTGCCGTAGAAGGGCACCTGCTTGTAGGTGCTGTCCAGGCCGTACTTGGCCCTAGTGCGATTCGTGCCATTGTACGTCGGGAACTTCGCGGCCAGCAGTGCAGCGTCCTCCTCATCGAGGGCGCCGAGCCGGCCGGACAGGCCGATGTTGAAGTCGCCCATCTGGCGGCCATAGCGGGCACTGGTCTCCAGCTCCCCGGAGCGGTTGGCCGGCGAGTCGCGGTCGGTCAGGTGAGCGACCGTGGTGGCGCCGGGCGCACCGCCCTCAATCTGAGAGTCGGCAGCCATCCCGATAAGGCGCGTGCCGAGGCGCTGGGAGTTGAAGAGCCCGAAGGCAAAGGAGTCATTGCCGCGCTTCTGGAGGTACTGAACGCCGAGCGCGCGGTCCATGGTGAAGGTCTCAGCTAACGGGCTGTAGTTGGTGATCTTCCGGTTGCCGTAGCCGGGGACGATGCCGAAGGCGTTGCTGCGGCCTTTGCCAATTCGGACCTTCGCGCCCGGTGCGGCGGGGATGTCGATGTACAGGCTTTCCAGGTACAAGAAGGACGGATGGCCGTTGGGCAGCCATGGATGGATGTAGACTTCGGCGTAGACCTCCTTGCCGTTTGCCAGTCGCGACCGTCCGCTGAGTGAGAAACGTTCGCATTCGACGTGGCTGTCCTCTTCCTCGTTCGTGATCACACCGAGACTGTCCTGAGTTGCGTTCACGGTGGTATCGACGTAGTAGCGAGTAAGAGACCAGCCATGCACCTCC
>DAOVEW010000300.1 GCA_030668755.1 Bacillota bacterium
GTGCACCGGATACCAAGGCTTCTTCGCCCATTCGTTCTTCTCGCCCGCGGCCGGCGCCTGGGGGATCGTGGGACGTTGCTGGAGCTGCTCCAGAGGAGAACGGTATGTTTCCGGTTCCGCCAGGCGCTTGTCAATCTCCCGGTTCGCGACAACGATTGATCTCCAGTAGTCCTCCGCGTAGCCCGAGAGGCTGTAGTAGCCACTGACTCTGTCCGCGCTGCGCCACACCGAGCTTGCTCCGGGCCAGAACCAGTAGCCGTGGCCGTGGAGGGCAAAGTTGAACATCTGCGCCGAGAGGAAGTGCGGATTATATGGCGGATGCTTCATAGCCCACAGACACCCCCCGTGTACCACGTGCGCATCCCACTTCTCATAGCGGTCGAGCTTCGCCCGCAGGGCACGGGAACTGTATCCCGAGGTGTAGGTTCCTTCATCGAAATCGAGCACGGGCGTCTGACTCGTGCCGAGCCCGCGCGCCACGCCCCGGCAGAACCAGTTGTCGCCGATGCTCAGCACCATGACCGCGAAGCACAGGTTGGGGTTGACCTCGTGCACGCGCTGTCTCACGTCTTGCAGTATCTTCTCAAGCTCGCCTTGCTGATACGCGCAGAGGTCGTCGAGGAGGCCCTGCTCTGCGATCCAGTCGAACCTTGCGTTGCCGTCTTCGGGCAGGTCCGGCGGGGCAATGCCTTTGGCCTTGAGGAACCCATGGAAGCACTCGTTGCACACGCACTTCTCGCGGCTTGGGCCGTAGGGCTGGTAGATGGAGCCTGCCCGGCGCTTCTCCTGAGGCGATTCCAGATGCTCTGCGTACCAGCCTCCGAAGTAGTAGGACTCCGGGTCGAGCCCGACGCCGATCACGGCGGGGTACTTCCTCGACAGCCTCGCGATCTCCAGCGCGCGCCTGAGGAATGATCGCTCCCAGTACTCCCGCGAGATCGGACATGGCTGCGGCCCGCGCAATGAGAGCCTCGTCAACGCCCGGGTGTAGTCACCCGCGGCATCGCACTCGGTCTTCGAGCACCCCCAGCCAACGTATGGGATCAGGTTCAGCCCGGCATCCTCGGACGCCTCGCAGAGCCGCTCGAGTTTGTCGCTCCATTTCGCGAGCCCCTCGTCGTCCGTGAACGGGATTCCCCACAGCCACGCAGCTACGAGAGCGACATTCATCCCCGCCAGCTTGCAGTCGCGAAGCGAGTGCAGGCTGACCGGCGTGCTGACATACGTGTTCTTGCCTCGAGCGTCCAGAGCCCAACACGAGTTCCGAATCGTGATCGAGAACGGATTCCACGAGGCGGGTCCCGAGTTGACCAGCAGCGTGTGGTGGCCCGCGGTCTGGGTCGGCACGCGGACCTCCGCGGTCGTTCCTGATTCGACAATCCCCTTGCCCAGCATCGTCCCCTCCGGACCGAACACGGCATAGATTGATGTGGTGAATGGCGAGTCGCCTCTGGCCGCGGCGAGGTCGAAGCGGATCTCCTCCTCGTCTTCGACGAGAATCCGGAAGTAGCTCTCGCCGCGCAAACGGAGCGTGTGGTCCGACGCGCCCAGGGCCTCCGCTCTCACCAGGCCGCCGTCAGGTATGGGCTTCGTGAACCCGAACCCATAAGACATCCCGCGGAGCCGTCGCTGATCAATCCAGCGCATGAAGGGCGCTGCGTCCGGTTCGAGGACCTGCCTGATCGGGGTCGCCTTCGCGCCTGTGATGGCCACCTCGGACGCATCACAGAATGTCAGCACGCGGCCCGCCCGCTCGATCGCGATGACAAGCCGCGTCCGCGTGTCGCGCTCGGCACGAAGCGTCAGGCTGACTGGTGACTCGGCCCCCTCACTCAAGCGGACCTGCCGAACGCCGAAACGCGACATCTTCTCACGCACGCGAACGTACCCCGCCACGACAACGTCCGTCGGTTCCTCCGCACCGGAGATCGCAATATCAACGTGATTCTCGCCGACGCGCGGCTGCCGCAGCGTGACGGCCGCGAAGCCGACTCCGCTGGCCGGGCCGTAGACAATGCGCCCGAATCGCGCGGGGTTGTGGAAAATGCCGAAGGTCTTCGACCACGCGGAAGTCTCGCTCGGCGCGAGGCGTCGCGTGCGGCAGAAGTTGGCAAGTGACATCCGCGGGTCGTCCAGCCCGACGGCCTCGCGCAGTATCCGCATCTCAATCGCCCACGCGTCCTCCCCGAGATGCACCGCGGCCTGCCAGTCGCAATCCCACGAGCTGTCGCTGCCCAGTTCGTCGTGCCGGTTGCCTCCGACATCCACGGAGAAATGGTAGTACGGGCCGCCGAGCGCGTCGGGCATGAAGAAGAACTCGACATGATCGTTGGCGTACACAGACAACGAGTCCGGCGGCAGCTTCTCTGCGTTCAGCCTCGCCATCTCCGCTTCTGCGCAACGAAAGGCCACATACAGGTGGTCCTCGTCAATCCCCATCCTCGCCCACGTGTGATGCGCCGCTTGCACACCAGCCTGAAAATGCCAGAACGGTGTGGCGAGCTCCGCCGCTTGCCAGGCGGGATCGTCCAGGACGCCGTCGAGCTCCGGAGCCTGCTCGAATGTCGCGACATGCAGCAGCGGCTTGCCCGCAAGCAAGTTCTGCTGCTCGTCGTCGGGCGCGGCGAGGACGAATTGCGTCCCGGCTATCGTCAAGACCAGGGCAGCGGCAGTGACAACCGTTCGCGTTCGCGTTCTCCAGTTGCATGTCCTCATGGTCACCGTCTCCTGTCAAGTGTGAGCGCAGGCAGTGCGCCAGCATGAGACTGCACTCTGCTGTTGGACACTCAGGCGACTATCACCTCCTCGGAGGTGCCGGGGCGCGACCGTCGAATGTTCGCAGCAGAGGCAAGTAGCGAAGGAGGCGCGTGACGATAACGAGGACCACGGGAGTGTTGCTGGTCTGGGGCCTGGCGGCGTGTGTCGCGGCGCAGGAGGCGGCGATTGAGGACGGCGGGGAAAGGGACGCGTGGACGGTGCGGCCCGACGGCGGCGCCCACTACGTGAAGCTGTCGCAAGATCCGCAGGTCGGCGCGTTCGGCGACCAATCATTGCGCGTGGAGGTCACGATTGATCCGCAGAATCGCTGGTGGTCGGCCATCACCTGCACCATCGGCAAGAACCCCGACCCCGAACAGTACAACGGTCTGCGCATTGCCTGTCTCACGTCCGAGGCGCTGCCGAGCGG
>DAOVEW010000308.1 GCA_030668755.1 Bacillota bacterium
GAGCTCACGCAGCCCCCTGGCACCGTCCTTGCCCATCCCCGTCAGCACCACTCCCACAGACTTCCGGCCGAAGACCTGCGCCGCCGACCTCAAGAGCACGTCTGCCGCGGGCCTCACCCCCCACACTGGCGGCTCGTCGGCTACGCGCACCGTGCCCTTTGCACGAATAACTAGGTGTCTGCTTCCTGGACCGATCAGCGCCCTGCCATCCACAATCGAGTCCCCCTCTCTGGCCTCCCGCACCTCCAGCGCCGAAATCCTGTCCAGCCGCTCGGCCATGGCCGCCGTGAAGCCCGCCGGCATGTGCTGCGCCACCAGCACACATGCCCGAAGATCGCCCGGCAGCCTCTGGATGATTTCATCCAGCGCCCGGGGACCCCCGGTCGAGCTCCCAAGGACCACGACTCGCTCGGCCGGACGCCCTCCCGGCCGCGGCCCAAGTCCCGCCGCTGTCCCGGGTCGGTCGCGGCGCACCGGCGCCGGCACCAACTTCGCTGCCGCGGCCAGCCTCAGCTTGGTCAGCAACATATCTCTGACTCTGTCAATATCTGTAGAAATCGCTCCGGACGGCTTGCAGACGAAATCGACTGCACCCAGCTCCAGGCTCCGAAGGGTCTCCGCTGCCCCGTGCCGCGTGCGGCTGCTCAGCATCACCACCGGTGTCGGCCGCCGAGCCATGATCTCCTCCAGCGCCCTCAGCCCGTCCATGACCGGCATCTCGATGTCGAGAGTCACCACATCCGGCCTCAGCCTCTCCACCTCTTGCAGTGCCTCCCGGCCATCCCTGGCCGTGCCTGCCACCACGAATCGCGGGTCAGAGGCGAGGATGTCCCCAATCATCCGTCGCATCAGAGCAGAGTCGTCCACTATCAGCACCCTAATCCGATCCCTGCCCATTCCCTCCTCCCAGAGTCGCCAGTACCTTCTCCCCCATCCGCAGCGTCTTCACTCTGACCGTACCGCTTGCCACGCTGAGCCGTACGGTCCGACTCGTCTTCCCTCCCACGTCGCTCTTCCAGACCGACAGCTTCTCCGTCTCCAGCGCCGCCAACACCGCCGCCACATTGCGACTCCCGATGTCGAGCGCGTTCCCATGATTCATGGAGCTGAGGACGTTGGCCCCCCCTGCCATCACCAGCCGCAGCCGCTGATGCGACCCTCCTTCTTTCACCATCGCCGCCACCAGCCGGGGCACTCCCAGGTCCGCGAACTTGGCCGGCCCCTCTCGCTCGCGCCCTATCGCACTGCTGGGCAGCACCACGTGGATCATCCCACCCATCCGGACCCTGGGATCATACACGCAGACAGCCACGCACGATCCCAGCCCGAGGGCGGCCAGCACATCCCCCCCTCTCCTGCTCACCTCAAGCTGTCCCATGTTGACAGCGATGACCTGCTCAGGCATTGATGGCGGCGCCCCTCACTGCTCTCAGAAGACGTGGAAGCGACTCCGTGCTGGGCAGCAAGATCATCCGTCCCATCAGGTCCCTCTCTCTATCGCCAAAGCGCGCCTCGATCAACAGGATCTCGGACCCAGCCTCATGCATCGGCAGCACCGCGCTGGTGAGGATCCCCGCCGCCATGTCCACTGCCACCGCAGGTGGCGACGGCACGACCGCCAACCCCGTCGTCCCCTCGATCGCCGCCAGGTACGACGAGGCCAGAATATTGCCGGCCTCCGCCAGCGCCGATGTCTCCATCTCGCTGAACTCGCCCTCCAGCGAGCACTCCGCGCCCGTCAACGCCGTTATCAGGTCCAGCGCATCCTGCATCAGGAAAGTCGCGATGAACTGCCCCCGCACGTCCCCGCTCACTTGAAAGATGATCGCCGCTATCATCTTCTCTGGGTCCCCAAACAGGCCCGGCACCTCCTCCAGCGGCAGGATCCTCACCTTCGCGTACGAGTTCTCCACCGGATGCCCGGCCAGCGCGCTCAGAGAGGCCGTTGCCTTCACTGCACCCATGTTGCCGATGGACTGCAGCAAGTCGAGCGGATGCTCCCCGACGTCTTTCCTGTCGTTCATCGCTCATTCCCTTCACATAAGAGTGCTGGCTGTTATCCCAACCGTGCTGCGCTGTCACCCGTCCAGTTCGCCGCCTTTAGCCCTGCGTGGCCCATCAGGCTCGCCACGTCCAGCACCAGAGCCACCGTCCCGTCACCCAGTACGGTGGCCCCGGACAGACCGGCAATATCGCCCAGCGCTTCCCCCAGCGACTTCAGCACGATTTCCTGCTCCCCCACCATCTCATCCACCACGAAACCGACCTCCTGCCCCTCGCTCCTCGCCACCACGACGCGGACCAGCCCCTCCTTCGCGCTAATGCCTCCGGCCCGCCCGTCAACCGCAGATCGTAGATCCACCAGCGGAAGCACCCGCCCCCGATACGTGGTCACCAGCCGCCCCCCGATGCTCCGCAGATCCTCCCGCGGAACCCGCGTCGTCTCCACCACATAAACCAGCGGAATCGCGACCGTCTCCTCTCTACAGCTCACCAGCAGCGCCTGCGATATCGCCAGCGTCAGCGGCAGCCTCACCACCACGGTCGTCCCCAGGCCCACCTTCGTCTGAATCTGCACCGTGCCGCGGAGCCGCTTTACATTGCTCCTCACCACATCCATCCCCACCCCCCGGCCGGACACATCGCTCACCGTGCCCGCGGTGGACATCCCCGGCGCGAACACCAACTGCAGCGCCTCCTCGTCAGACATCCCCTCCGCCGCCACCCCCCGGGCCACTGCCGACTCCCTCACCCGCTCCGCGTCGATCCCCGCGCCGTCATCGGTCACCTCGATGATGATGTGGTTCTCCTCCTGTCGCGCCGCCAGGACTATCCTCCCCTTGCGCGGCTTGCCCACCCGGACCCTTTCCTCCGGGTCCTCCAACCCATGGTCCACCGCGTTGCGCAGCAAGTGCCCGAGCGGATCCACCATCTCCTCAATCACCGACCGGTCGAGCTCCGTCTCCTCCCCCTCCAGCGCCAGCGTCACCTCCTTGCCCATCTTCTGCGCCAAGTCTCGCACCATCCGCGGGAACCGCCGGAACAACCGCGCGATCGGCAGCATGCGCGCCTTCATCACGTTCTCTTGCAGATCCCCGACGATCCGGCCCATGTGC
>DAOVEW010000044.1 GCA_030668755.1 Bacillota bacterium
ATCGAGCCTGTCTCCTTGAGCACCCGCCGCGCCTCGGTCAGCCGTATCCCGAGGAAATCGAGGTAGTCGTCGCGCGACATGTCGTCGGAGTAGCTGAGATCGGAGCGCACTCGAAATCGGTAGCGCCGCCCGCCGAACCCACCGCGCTCCTGCTCCCCCTCCCCCAGCTCGATAGATCGCAGCCGCCGCTTCTTTCCCGTGTTGAACGGCGGGTCCACGTAGATCAGGTCGGCGGAATCGGCCGGCAGCGCGCGCAGCGCGTCGAGGCTGTCGGCGTGAATCAGCAGGCCGGAGTGCGATGAAAGGATCTCGTCCAAGGGCACGGAGCCGGCAGCCGCCCCTCCCGCGCGTTCGACTCTCCCCTTGCGCTGTATGCTCACACCTCATCCCCCCGCTGCGGCTGCGGGGCCGCAAGCCGCTTCACCCGACTACCCTCAGACCCCACGCGCGAGTGCCTCAACCCACCAGCCGCGCCACCCGCTTCTTCCCCACCCGCAGCAGCATCCCCGACTTCAACTCGATCTCCTCCTTCGGGTCCTCGACTCGCCGCTCGTCAACGTATACTCCCCCGCCCTCGATCAGCCGTCTCGCCTCACCCCTAGCTTCCTGCCATCGACGCATCCTGTGCTCGATCAATGTGAACTTGATACCTCGAAGCTAGCTTCGTAACCTCGGCCCGCACGTTCGCGGAATCCACGGGCAACGTGAGGAGGTCGTATAGGAATCCCTGCAACAGCGGTGCGACTATCGGATAGTTTGCGATCTGCCTGCGGCTCACGGCCGGCTCGAGGATACTCGCCCTGACCCATGCAAGGTCTTGGGTCGGGTCAACGCTCATGTAGGCGCCCTTGCCGTTGTAGAAACGCACCGTTGCGGGCAAACCCACCCCCCACTCATACTTACGCGTCGCCATCTCCTCGGACGACAGCAGGCCGACAAGCCGCCAACCAAGACTGACGTTCCTGCTACTCCTGCTCACCCCCCACGCCCATTCGCCCCGCATCCCGCGACCGCCGGGGACTGCGAATATCCGCGGAGACGCAATACTAACGTCGTCGCCGGCCTCCTTGTTCTTGACGAATGCCGTCAAGTCGCTGTACCAGCACCGGAAAAGCAGTGGGAGTGCCTCAGGCTTACGGTCGGTCCTGAGAAGATCCCTCCGCTCCTCAGCGATGGTAGTCGCGCTATGTGCCCGTCTGAGTTCCTTCAGACCGACGGCGAGATCCCGCCCGCGCCAGAAGACCGATCGGAAGGCCAGCAGTTCATTTAACGACTCATCCTCGTCCACGCGAATGCGC
Organism: Bacillota bacterium; assembly: GCA_030668755.1. Taxonomy (GTDB): domain Bacteria; phylum Armatimonadota; class Hebobacteria; order Hebobacterales; family Hebobacteraceae; genus DAOVEW01. The sequence continues at coordinate 1,299 of DAOVEW010000044.1, forward strand.
TCTGTATTGCTGTCGAAAGTGCCAACGCTTGCCAGCACCTCCAGAAGCATCGAACTCCAACTCTCGGGGGAACTGGCGTCGAACCCAAAGACGGCGCGTGCGCCACTGCCCGGTTGGGCTTTCTCCGCGGCCCAGTCGTCGAAGGCTTGCCAGCCCTTCAGGTCGGTCTCCGGTTTCAGCGCTCGGCATGTCTCTACGTCGAATGAGGCAAAGACCCCCACATTCAAGTAGTGTGGGTAGGATCGCCTATCCGCATCGGTGACGATAGACTTAGGCAACTCGCGTTCGATTTCTTCTGTCATTGGCGCCAGCCTGTCGCCCAGATGACGGACCCAGAACTCATCCAGCATGGCCACGCGTACATCGGGCTGAGGCTGACCGGTTGCGAATCTGAGGCCGAAAAGGTGAAAGGAAGCGTCTCGCGGATTGACGGGGATCTTCCGAATCTCTGCCTCGTTTAACCCCGGAAAGGCGGCCCTCACCATTCGGTCCATCTGGTTGTTGAACTCCTTCTGCACCTCGTTCGAATGGTAGAGAAATAGCGTGATCGGGCAGAGTCGCGGCGCGTCCGAGAACAACCCCGTGAAGTCGTCAAGGTTCCTCTCAACCTTGACAATCTGCTTGCCACCATCCCACTCATCCCTAAGCTCCCGAAAACCTGCCTCAGGTTTCGCACCATGACGGCGGCGAACCGTGACCCCTATGTGATCTGACCCATAGAAGAAGAGGTGTCGGAACTCGATCACATTGTCGACAAGGCTCGCGATGCTACTCTCCAGTACGGTCCCCGCCATCGCACCGCGCGGGGCGCTCTCCACGAACAGCGCGCTGACCTCGTGCACGCGAAAGAGCTCGACCATCGCTGCCAGGAAGGCGGGGTCATCCTTCAGGAGAGGAAGGCGCTCCGCCAGCTGGCAGATATCGGTCACAACGGCTCTGTCGATGTCCTTCTTCTCCCTCAAGATGCGGTTCACCCGTTGGACTACCACCTCCGGGCTTACATAGCCGGGGCGCACCGCGTAGAACTCCACGAGGTCCCCTCTGAACCTGAGCGCCGGCCGAGTCTCCAGAAGCCCTTCTGCGAGAGCCTTGTAGTCCGAAGCGATTGCAGCCAGCGCGCCCTCGTCAAGCCCCAGCGACACGATCAAGGTACGGCCGGAGCCGCAGTCTCCGTTCTGTCGGACACCAGGTAAGGCAAAGTGCAGGGCGCATGGCGTCTTGCGGCACGCACGGGTCCCAACATAGGCAGTTGCTGACCGGCGGGGCACGTTCGCCACCATCGTGTCCAACTCTTCGATGCGCAGGCTCTCCTTTTCGCCCGTTCTGTCAGTTTTGTGGTGATGCCACTCCCACTTGCTCAGCCGAGCGGCGAGCGATGGGTACAACTTTACACTGAGCCTCGCGGATACCCCGCCCATAGGGTCCCGCGAGCTCAATGAGAACACGTGCTTGCCCCTAATATGGGCCGTGTTACGGCATTTGAGAACCTCAATCGTCCGCCTGGAGTAGGAGCCTTTGAGTTCCGTTCCTAAGAGCAGGACGATGTCCGCAACGAACTCCAGCCAACGATGATCATTCGGAATGCCCAGACCCGACTCGCAGGTAGCGAGGAGCCAGACGCCCTTCTCCACTGCCTCAAACCGAATGCGCTCGAGTTCCTCACGCTCGAAAGGACCATCCCGAACGCCGTTGATCGAGTCGACGACTATGATGTCCGGCGGCGCGCCCGGCGCGCGCGACTTCTCCCACTCTGCTGCGATCTGCTGGACGTAATCGATCAGAATCTGCTTGGTCATAACGCGCGCGTCGACGTACAGCATCTTCTCAATGTCGGTGACCGGATTGACGCCCTTCTCGACCCACTCCGGCCGCAGTGACTTAAGCAGTTCCCTTGTCTGCCATTCGCCTTGCTCAAGATCGAATATCGCCATGCGGCCGCCCGCGTCCAGGAACGCAGAAAGCGCAAGCCACAAGCTGACGATGGTCTTTCCCGCGCCGGGATACCCGCGCACAGCGATCGTCAACCCCTTCCCAGGTGGGTAGCGCACCGCGGGCAGCAGGAAACTTAAACCTTCCCCTCTCGGACCGGGGCGCCATTCAGTCGTCACTGCAGAGTTTCTCCATCAGCTCGCGGGCATCGTCCGGATTAATATGCCCGTCCGTGAACTCTATCGCGGCCGAGCCACGGGCGGGCACCATTCGGAGGTCGATGTTAGTTGGAGCCTGCCCGACGACCAAAGTCCAGAGTTGTGCGAGTCGCTGCCGTATGTCGGCGCGGGGGACGTCCGCTGTTCTGTAAAGGAGGTTCTCGACGTTCAGCTTGACTGGCTTGGTCTCCCCTTGGCTAAGGACTTGCAGATCGTGCGCTATCGTTTGGCACATGTTCTCTGCAAGTTCCGGCGTCAGCGAGTAGTTCGCCAGTACCTTGTCCAGCGGCATGCTCCACATCTGGCCGAAGACACGCACGGCCTCGTTGTCTTCTCTCCACACGTCGGGGATCTTCACTCGTATCTCCGACTTTGACATCTCGGCCTGGTCCGCCGACCCGGCAGCCGAGGCTGCATCACTGGCTTCGCCCTGCCATGGGCCGACCGATTCGACTCCACTGAGCCGCTTGAGGCACTCCGTCGTCTCGCTGAGAAGAGAAATCAGCAACTGGTCCTGCTTGGCTTTCTCCTCCGCCTCCGCCTGCTTTCGCCTGGTCGCTTCTTCCATCGCCTGGGTCAGCCTATTCCCAAGGTCGGAAGAAGCGCTCGCGCTGGGGGCTGCGGCCGCCTGTTGCGCGCGGGAGCGCGATGCCCGACGCCGCGCCCACCAGCTCAGCCCCGAAAGGACGGCCACGAATGTGACGAAGAACACGACAGCCCAGATAGTCGAGGCTATCGCGATCTCTCGCACAAACTGTCGTACGACCTCTAGCTCTTGAGCACTAGCCATTCAAGGACTTTCGCGATCTGACCATGATTATCGCTTGTTTGCACGGCATGTACATGTGCCTGGTTCAGCAGGCTTTTGTTGTCCCCGGTGATGACATCTAACCGCTTGCCGGTATCGATTTGCCATTTCTTGTCCGAAATGTAAACGGCGAGCGCAACAAAGAGCCCGTATACTGTAGCACTGAGCCCAACCACACCCACATAGTCGGGGCCGGACGCAAGCTTCGGGCGACCTCGGCCTGCTTCCTCGTTTTCACTTTCTTGCTTCGGCGTCTTCGCCTCTGGGCCTGAGTCGGGAGCAGCCAACCCTTCTCGTAGCTCGCTCGGCCGCCGAGCATCACCTATCTCAGTTATTCCATAGTCGCGGGGCTGCTGGATGCCCGCGGCCGCCGAGGATGGCGCCCGCCCGACACGGCTCACGGGACCACTATAGCAGGGAGCCGCCCACAAGGCAATGGCGCTCAGGCAGGCCATGTGGCAAAACCAGCCCGCAGTCTTAGCCGGCCGGTCGGAAGTAGGTCGAGGAGCGCCGTTCCTGCACCGGAACCGAGTCGGACACGCTACCACAATCACATTCCCCCTCGCCCAAGGGATCTCGCCCTCAGATAATACAGAATTTACTACCTATTCCGCAACCCCTCCTGGCTTCCTCTTGCTTTCTCGCAGGAAATCGCGACGGTTTGCATATCCTCGCCTCTCGCCACTTAGCTCCGCACCAGCCGCGCCACCCGCCTCTTCCCCACCCGCAGCAGCACCCCCGGCTTCAACTCGATCTCCTCCTGCGGGTCCTCGACCCGCCGCTCGTCAACGTATACTCCCCCGCCCTGGATCAGCCGCCGCGCCTCACCCCTGCTCGACGCCAGCCCAAGCTCCGCCAGCGCGGTCGCCACCCACAGCGTCTTCCCCCGCAGCGATTCGGGAATCGTCACCTCCTCCGCCACCGCCTCGTAGTCCTCCCTCGTCTGCTGCCGCGATGCGGAGAACACGCTCATGAACGTCTCGTCGGCCGTCTGCGCGGCCTCCGCGCTGTGGTAGAGCGATACGATCTCCCGTCCCAGCCGCCGCTTCACATCCCGCGGGTTCAGCGCACCCGACTTCATATCCGCCGCCATCTGCGCGATCTCGTCCGCCGGCACATCCGTGCACAGCTCGAAGTACGATACGATCGCCTCATCCGGAATCGACATCACCTTCCCGAATATCTCGTCTGGCGGGTCCATGATGCCGATGTAGTTGTTCAGCGACTTGCCCATTTTCTCGACACCGTCTGTGCCGACCAGCAGCGGGAACGTCACGATGCACTGAGCCTCTTGCGGCTCTCCGAGTGGGTTGACTCTCTGAAGCTCCCGCGCAACGAGAAAGTTAAACGTCTGGTCGGTGCCGCCGATCTCGACGTCGGCCCTCACGGCGATGGAATCGTAGCCCTGGAAGATGGGGTAGAGGAACTCATGCAGACTGATTGGCTGCTGCGCCTGGTAGCGCTTCGCGAAATCCTCCCGCGCCAGGAGCTGCGCAACGGTGTGTGTGGCGGCGAGGCGTATGATCTGCTCCGGCGTGAGCTTCCCCAGCCACTCGCTGTTGTAGTGGAACTCCGTCTTCTCGGGAGCGACGATCTTGAACAACTGGTCCTTGTAGTTGGCGAGGTTCCGCTCGATCTGCTCGCGGGTGAGCTGACGGCGGGTATCGGAGCGGCCCGACGGGTCGCCGATCATCCCCGTGAAATCCCCGACGATCAGCACGGCCGTATGGCCCAGGTCCTGGAACAGGCGCAGCTTCCGGAGCGGCACGCTGTGCCCCAGGTGGACGTCGGGGCCGGATGGATCCACTCCGTACTTGACCCGTAGCGGCCGCCCCGAGCGCAGCTTGTCCAATAGCTCATCCTCGGGGATCAGGTCAACGGTGTTCGCGCGTATGAGTTCGAGTTGGTCTTCAGGAGATCGGTCCATATGGGTATCTCGGCACTACCAGGTTACTCTGCGCACCGGCCCCTTACCTTCACCTCTGCCGCTGCCCCGTCCCCTTGCAGGAGCGATCGTCCCTCCGTCTAAGGAAACCCCGCGGCTACGCCGCCCCTGGAGATTAGTGCCAATGCCCTACACCTTCTGCCCGCAGTGCGCCACCCGACTCAGCCCCCGGACGCTCGATGGTGTGCAACGACTTGTCTGCTCGGAGTGCGGGTGGGTCTTCTACGACAACTCTCTGCCGTGCGTCGGCGTGCTCGCGCTCCGTGAGGGAAAGATATTGCTCGCCAAGAGAGCCGTCGCGCCCTTCGAGGGCTACTGGGACATCCCCGGCGGCTTCCTCGAATCGGGGGAGCACCCGGAGGAGGGCGCGAGGCGCGAGTTCCTGGAGGAGACCGGCCTGCACATCGAGCCGACAGACCTGTTGGGATTCTTCATGGACGTCTACGGCGAGGAGGAGGAACCGACGCTCAACATATGCTACCTGGCGCGGCTCAGGGGCGGCGAGGAAAAGGCAGGCAGCGACGCCGCCGACATCGAGTGGTTCCCCCTCGACGCTCTCCCCGAGCGGATCGCTTTCAACTGGGCGCAGGAGGCGCTCGCGCTCCTCAGGGAGAGCATCCAGGGCGCTGACAGATAGCCGACGGTCGGGACAAGAAAGTCCCTCCTACGGGCAGTGCGGGGGGCTGCCGGCCAAAAGATGTGGCGCCCCGCGTGGGGGGCGCCGGACGCTCCTTGGAGCGTTGCCTGCGGACGAAAGCTATGCTTTCCTCAACTTGCTGTAACTAGCACGGCAATCGTCGCTCTGGTACAATTGTGGCTACTTGATACCACGTCTCAAGAAACCTGTCAAGGGGGGTACTGATGAAGTCCACGCACAACTTGCCGTCAGATGCAGGATCGCTGGTTCTGGGCCTGGACATCGGTGCCGCGTCGATCGGTTGGGCATTTGTCGAGAGGCACGATGGAAAGCCGCAGAAGCTCAAGGCGGCCGGCGCGCGAGCATTCGACCCCG